>CANHKH010000181.1 GCA_947460165.1 Comamonadaceae bacterium | reverse complement strand
GGGTGGGCGCATAGGCTATTGCCTGTTTTACAAGCCGGGCTACTACTTGGCGCACCCGCTGGAAATTTTGGCCGTGTGGCAAGGCGGCATGAGTTTCCATGGCGGTTTGCTGGGCGTGTTGGTCTCGCAGTGGTGGTTTGCGCACTCGCGCCGCCGGCCCTGGCTGCAGGTCATGGACTTGATTGCGCCTTGTGTGCCCACGGGCTTGGCGGCCGGGCGGGCAGGCAATTTCATCAATGGCGAGTTGTGGGGGCGGCTGGCATCGCCCGACCTGCCTTGGGCCATGGTGTTTCCCGGCAGCGGCACATTGCAGCCCCGCCATCCCTCGCAGGTCTACCAGTTTGTGCTGGAAGGGCTGCTGTTGTTTGTGGTTTTGTGGCTGTACGCCCGCCATCCCCGGCCACAGGGCCGCGTGTCTGCGGTCTTTTTGATGGGCTACGGCGCCATGCGTTTTGTGGCTGAGTACTTTCGCGAGCCCGATGCCCACCTGGGCCTGCTGGGCGCAGGCCTGAGCATGGGGCAGTGGCTGTGTGTGCCCATGGTGGCTGCGGGCGTGGCCTTGTGGGTTTGGTCTGGGCGGCCCAAAAGCTGAGTTATCGTTGCAGGGGGCTGAACCGACCTGGGTTTCCCATTTGCTTGAGCCCGTGTCAGGAATTTCCGTCAGTTTGCGTACATTTGCGCTCGGTTGACATTAAATTACCGTTGTTTCGCTCGCCTTTGCCCATAATTACGCGTAATTATGAAGCCCCAGGGCCTGCCCATGCCACCCCACTCCTTGCACCACGAGGTCGCCTCCCAGCTCAGAGAACAGATTTTTTCGGGCGCCATGGCCCCAGGCAGTTTTGTCGACGAGCCCAGCTTGTGCGAGCGCCTGAACATCTCGCGCACGCCGCTGCGCGAGGCTTTGAAGGTGCTGAGCGCCGAAGGCCTGGTGCGCCACGAGCCGCGAAGAGGCTGCTTTGTCAGCGAGGTCAGCGAGCAAGACCTTGATGAAATTTTCCCGGTGATCGCCCTGCTCGAAGGGCGCTGCGCTTTTGAGGCCGCCGGCAAGGCCTCGCAAGCCGACCTGCAGGCCCTGGCACTGCTGCATGCGCAGCTAGAGGCCCATGCCCACGCAGGCCGCATTTCTGAGTATTACGCCACCAATGTGTTGATCCACGAGGCCATCATTGGCCTGGCCGGTAACCGCTGGTTGGCCCAGTCCATCACCGATTTGCGCAAAATTCTCAAGCTGGCCCGCCTGCAGCAGCTGCACGCCCCCGGGCGGCTGGTGCAAAGCCTGGCTGAACACCTGAGCGTGTTTGCCGCGCTCCAGCGCCGCGACAGCCCAGGGGCGGAGCTGGCCATGCGCACCCATTTGCTGGAGCAGCGCCTGGCCCTGCGCGAGTTGGCCCGTCAGCTCACCACCAAGGTGGCCGCGTGAGCAAGACCCGCAACTGGCTGGTGAGAAGCGTTCAATCCGTGCGGGATTTGCAATCCAAGCGCGCGCCCTCGATGGTGGCCGTGGTTGCGGGTGCCGCTGTCACGTCGGCCGCCGCTTCAGGGGCCACCTCTGCGACCACTTCAGCCTCAGCTTGGGGTGCCAGTGCCGCATCGCACGCGTCTTCTAATGTGGTTGCGCCCGGCAGTGCGGGGCCGCAAGACAAGCCAGCGCGTTCATGCCGCCAGCGCCTGGATGCGCTGATCAAGAAAAAGGGCGAGGCCCTGTCGCCGCGCCTGTTGCGCCGCTTGTTGGCCGAACTGCAGGCCGTGGTGGACGGCAGCGTCAGCGAGATCGAGGGCGGGCGACTGGCCCGGGCCGTGGCCCACTGGTATACCCAGGCCACGCCCGCCGAGCGATACGACACCTGGCTGCTGATGAGCGAGCATTTTGTGCCCGACGCGGACCAGGTGCGGCTGGCCCGCGCGCATTACGACACGGCCATGGGCACGCCCGAGGAAGGCCAGGCCGAAATTGGATTGCGCCGCGCCTTTGCCTCGCCGCGCACCCGGCTTTTGCAGCGCTTTGCCGTGTTCCCCGAAGGCATGCGTTTTTTGGTGGACTTGCGCGCCGAGTTGCTGCCGCAGCTCAAACGCGACAAGCGCCTGCTGCCCTTGGACGCGGAGCTTGAAAGCCTGTTTTCCACCTGGTTCGACGTGGCTTTTTTGGAGCTGCGCCGCATCAGTTGGGACTCGCCCGCGTCACTGATAGAAAAGCTCATCAAGTACGAGGCCGTGCACGCCATGCGCGGCTGGGCCGATGTGAAAAACCGCCTGGACAGCGACCGCCGCTGCTACGGGTTTTTTCACCCACGCCTGCCCAATGAGCCATTGATTTTTGTGGAGGTGGCGCTGTGGGACGAGATGGTGGCCAGCATCGCGCCGCTGCTGGACGAGGCGGCCGCGCATGCCGACCTCGCACGCGCCAGCCACGCCATTTTTTATTCCATCAGCAACACCCAGACGGGGCTCAAAGGCGTGAGTTTTGGCGACTCGCTCATCAAGCATGTGGTGGAGACCTTGAGACAAGAGTTCCCACGCCTGAACACCTTTGCGACCTTGTCACCCATTCCAGGCTTCAGGCCCTGGTTGTCGCGCCAGGCCCAGCCCTTGCTGGAGCGCCTGGCTGACAAAGAGCATCAGGCGCTGGCCGCCTCGCTGGCGCCCACGCCATGGAGTGCGGCGGCGGTGCTGGCCGCGGCCGAGGCGCCAGGCGTGCTGGACGACAAATCCCCGCTGCGGCTGTTTCTCATGCGCGCTGCAGCCGAGTACCTGGGCCACGCGCAAGACGGGCAGCGGCCACTCGATGCCGTGGCGCGTTTTCATTTGGGCAATGGCGCGCGCATAGAGCGCATCAACTGGGCAGGCGACCTCTCGCCCAAGGGACTCAAGCAGTCTTATGGCCTCATGGTCAACTACCTGTACGACCTCAAAGGACTGGACCGCCACCGCCAGCAACTGGCGCAGGGGAAAGTCCCCGTGTCCTCACGGGTGCAGGCTCTGTACATTTGAGCCGCTTGAGCGGGCATACTTCGGGCGCTAAGAGTGCTTGCAGCCCAGCTGCCCTTTCCCCAAAAACAGGAGACTTTTGACATGAGCCACCCCATTTCCACCGTCTTGCCAAGCATGCCCACCACGCGCCGCGACATGCTGCGCCTGGGTGCGGCCTCCTTGGCCACCCTGGCTTCGGCCGGCCAGGCCCAGTCGGGCTGGCCCAGCAAGCCGGTGACCTTGGTCGTGCCTTTTCCTGCGGGTGGCGGCACCGATGCGTTTGCGCGGCCGCTGTCGGCCCAGTTCTCCAAGCTCACGGGCCGGCAAATGGTGATTGACAACCGAGGTGGCGCCGGCGGCACGCTGGGCGCGGGCATTGCCGCCAAGGCGGCTCCCGACGGTTACACCTTGTTCATGGGCGCGGTTCACCACGCCATTGCGCCGTCCATGTACCCCCGGCTGGACTACGACATTGAAAAAGACTTTGTGCCCCTGGCGCTGGTGGCCAATGTGCCGCAGGTGCTGGTGGTGAACCCGCGCTCGCAGTCGGGCGAGTTCAAGGAATTTTTGGAGCGGGTGCGCAAGTCGCCCGGGCGCTTCAATTACGGCTCGGCCGGTGCCGGCACCTCTCACCATTTGGCGGGCGAATTGTTCAAGCAGCAAACCCGCAGCTTCATCACCCACATTCCCTACCGGGGCGCAGGGCCGGCCCTGCAAGACCTGATTGCTGGCAACGTGGACATGATGTTCGACGGCCTGGGTTCCTCGGCCCAGCACATCAAGGGCGGGCGCATCAAGGCGCTCATGGTCTCGGGCACCAAGCGCAACCCGGCTTTTCCTGAAGTGCCATGCGCGGCCGAGTTGGGCCTGCCCGACTACACCGTGACCACCTGGTACGGCGTGTGGGCCCCCAAAGGCGTGCCCGCCGAGGTGCAAGCCCGCATTTTGGAAGAGTTGCGCCGGGCTTCGGCCACCGACGAGCTCAAGGCCGCCTGGGCCGCCAACGGCGCCGAGTTTGGCGGCCTCACGCCCGCGCAGTTCGGCAGCTTTGTCAGCGGCGAGGTCAAGCGTTGGGCGGCCGTGGTCAAGGCTTCTGGCGCCAAGCTCGATTGAGCGTGCCTGAGGTCTGCCGCCTGTTGGACTGCGGCTTGGCAAGGAGAGGGTCTTGAGCGGCCACATTGAGTTGCGGCGTGAGGGCCCGCTCGCCTTTGTCACCCTGGCCCAGCCTGCCAAATTCAACGCCATGTCGCGCGCCATGTGGCGGCAGTTGCGCGAACTGTTTCTGGCTTTGCATGCCGAGCCGGGGCTGCGGGTGATCGTGTTGCAAGGGCAGGGCGGGCACTTTTGCGCCGGTGGCGACATTGCCGAATACACAGACTTTCGTTTTGAGCCTGAGGGCTTGCGCGCCTTTCACGAGGGCGATGTCTGGGGCGGCCTGTCGGCCGTGCTCGACTGCGACGTGCCGGTGATCGCCGCCATTGAAGGCCACTGCATGGGCGCGGGCTTAGAGATCGCCAGCTGCTGCGACCTGCGCCTGGCGGCTTCTTCGGCCCGCTTTGGCGCGCCCATTGCCAAGCTGGGTTTTCCCATGGCGCCTCGCGAGGCGGCCCTGGTGGCGCGTGCCGTGGGCGAGCTCACCGCCCGCGAGATGCTCTTGGCCGCTCGCGTGCTGGACGCGCCCACCCTCCTGACGCGCGGGTTCTTGAACCAGGTTTGCGCCGACCATGAGCTCGCCGCCACCTGCTTGGCGCTGGCCCAGCGCATGGCCGAACTCGCTCCTGAAGCGGCCCGCATGAACAAGCGCACGCTGCGTCAACTGCAGCAGCAAGGCCCTGCGGCTTTGCCGCAGCTGGTGGCCAGCGCCTACGATTACGCCGATTCGGCCGAGCACCGCGAAGGCGTGGCCGCCTTCATGGCCAAGCGGCCAGCTGTTTTTCTTTGAGTCTTTTTATCACCCCCATGAGCCCACAGAACCTTTTTTCCGCCCTGCGCGCCGCCTTTCCCGCCGACCTGGACTGCGTGGCCGTGGAAACCGACAGCGGTCTGCTGTATTCCTGGCGCGACCTGGACCGCGCCACCGCCATGATGGCCAATTTGCTGGCCTCTTTGAATTTGGCCCCTGGCGCCCGCGTGGCGGTGCAGGTGGAAAAGTCGGTCGAAGCCATGATGCTGTACCTGGCCACCTTGCGCGCAGGCTTGGTGTTTTTGCCGCTGAACACGGCCTACCAAAGCGCTGAGATCGAGTACTTCATCACCAATGCCGAACCGGCGGTGGTGGTGTGCAGCAAAAAGAATTTCGGCTGGGTCAGCCAAATCGCTTTCAAGGCGGGCACGCAGGCTGTGTTCACGCTGGACGATGACCGCAGCGGCAGCCTGCTCGAACGCGCCGCCCACTGCAGCGATGTACATACAGCGGCGCTCGTGGGTGCGGACGATTTGGCCGCCATTTTGTACACCAGCGGCACCACAGGCCGCAGCAAAGGCGCCATGCTCACGCATGACAACTTGCTGAGCAATGCGGTGGTGCTCAAAGACTACTGGGGCTGGCGCGCTGAAAAAGACGGTGGTGACGTGTTGGTGCACGCGCTGCCGATTTTTCATGTGCATGGCCTTTTTGTGGCCCTGCATGGCGCGCTCATCAATGGCAGCAAAATCATTTGGCTCAACAAGTTCGACCCCAAGCTGGCCATTGCCAAGTTTGCCGAGGCCACGGTGTTCATGGGCGTGCCCACGCTGTATGTGCGCATGCTGGCCGAGCCCACGCTCACGCCCCAGGCCTGCAGCCACATGCGCTTGTTCATTTCGGGCTCGGCCCCGCTCTTGATCGAGACCTTTCGCGACTGGCAGCAGCGCGCGGGCCACACCATTTTGGAGCGTTACGGCATGAGCGAGACAGCCATGCTGACCTCCAACCCCTACCGCGCTGATGCGCGCCACGCGGGCCAGTCTGAGCGGCGCGGCAGCACGGTGGGTTTTCCCCTGCCTGGCGTGGGCCTGCGGGTAAGGGGTGAGGGCGGGCAAGACTTGGCGGCCGGCGAGATTGGCGGCATCGAGGTCAAGGGGCCCAATGTGTTCAAGGGCTACTGGCGCATGCCTGAAAAAACGGCCGAAGAGTTCACCGCCGACGGATGGTTCAAAACGGGCGACGTGGGGCTGGTCGATGCACGCGGGTATGTGCACATTGTGGGCCGCAGCAAGGACCTGATCATCAGCGGCGGCTACAACGTGTACCCGGCCGAGATTGAGGGCTACATCAATGACATGCCGGGTGTGGCCGAAAGCGCGCTGGTGGGCGTGCCTCATCCCGATT
This sequence comes from Comamonadaceae bacterium, assembly GCA_947460165.1. GTDB lineage: Bacteria > Pseudomonadota > Gammaproteobacteria > Burkholderiales > Burkholderiaceae_C > Polaromonas. The sequence continues at coordinate 604 of CANHKH010000181.1, read as the reverse complement.
TTGGCGAGGTGGGGGTGGTGGTGCTGACGCTCAAGCCGGGCGCCCAGCTCGCGGGCGACGCGGTGCTGGCTGCGCTCAAGTCCAAGCTGGCGAATTTCAAAATTCCCAAGCGATGCTTTGTGGTTTCTGAGCTGCCGCGCAACACCATGGGCAAGGTGCAAAAAAATGTGCTTCGGGATCAGCACAAGGGGCTGTTTTTGGCTTGAGCCTGTGCCTTTGCTTGGTGTTTGATTCGGGTGTGAAGCTGTCTTCACGCTCAGGCTGTGGTGACGGGTTTTGGGCTTGGGGCGGCGGCCTCATACTGCGGGGGTACGCACAAATCGGCCGCCGCCCAAAGCCCAAAACCCGGTGCGCGGCGTTTCCTCTTTTGTGGGCTTGGGGGCGTGTTCCAGTGCTGCTTAACGCGGCTGGTTTTTGTATTCGTTGCCAGAGCCTGTGTCCGAGGGTGGGGTGAGTTCGGCCGGCGATTTGTGCGTACCCCTGCAGTATGAGCCGGCCGGACTCAGCCCACACTCGGTGCACCACCCGAGCTCTGCTCACCCACCACGCCACCCAAACCTCAGCGCAGCACCAACACCGGAATGTGCGAGTGCGTCAGCACGTT
>CANHKH010000180.1 GCA_947460165.1 Comamonadaceae bacterium | reverse complement strand
GGTCTGGGGCGCCTCAATCTGTTCCCAAAAATGGCAGGCCACCAGGTGGCTGGCGCTGGCATCGGTGGGGCGCAGCACGGGCACCTCTTGCGCGCAGCGCTCTTGTGCGTGTGGGCAACGGGTTCGAAAGCGGCAACCCGAGGGCGGGTTGATGGGGTTGGGCACATCGCCTTGGAGCAGCACGCGCTCGCGCTTCAGACCAGGCTCGGGCAGCGGAATGGCCGACAGCAAGGCCTGGGTGTAGGGGTGGCGGGGCGCGGCAAACAAGCTGCGCTTGCTAGAGTACTCCACCATGTGGCCCAAGTACATCACCGCCACATGGGAAGCAATGTGCTTGACCACCGCCAGGTCGTGCGCAATGAACACATAGGCCAGGCCCAGTCGCTTTTGCAGGTCTTGCAAGAGGTTGATGACCTGCGCTTGTATGGACACGTCCAAGGCGGAAACCGCCTCGTCGCACACAATCAATTTGGGTTCTACCGCCAAGGCCCGCGCAATGCCAATGCGCTGGCGCTGACCGCCTGAAAACTCATGCGGGTAGCGCTGCAGGTACTGGGGCGACAGGCCCACCAAGTCCATCAGCTCCACCGCCCGCTCGTGGTGCCTGCCGGTGGCCAAGCCGTGCAGGGCCAGCGGCTCGGTCAGCGTTTGCTCCACCGTCATGCGGGGGTTGAGCGAGGAGTACGGGTCCTGAAAAATCATTTGCAGGTGCCTGCGGGCTTGCCGCATGCGCTCTGGGGGCAAGGCCATGAGGTCTTGGCCTTCAAACCACACCTTGCCCGAGGTGGCCTCCAGCAAACGCAGCACCAGGCGGCCCACGGTGGACTTGCCGCAGCCCGACTCGCCCACCAAGGCCATGGTCTCACCCGCGTGCAGCTCAAAGCTCAGGCCGTCGACCGCGTGCACCACGGCCTTTTGGCGGCTAAAAAATCCTTTTTGCACGGGAAAGTGCTTGACCAATTGGTCGACCCGCAACAAGGGGGTGTTCATGCGGACACCTCCAGCGGGGCACGCCAGCAGGCCGTCTCGTGCCCGGCGCTCACCTCGCGCAAAGGGGGCATCTCCTCTTTGCACTGGGCCACGGCAAACGGGCAACGCGGCGCAAAACGGCAGCCGGTGACCTGCGACATGGGTGTGGGCACCTGGCCTTCAATGGCGTTGAGCCGGTCTTGCTCGCCGTGCATCTTGGGGATGGAGCCCAGCAAACCAATGGTGTAAGGGTGATGCGGCATGGCAAACAGCTGGGCCACGGGCGCGCGCTCGACCACGCGGCCCGAGTACATCACCACCACGTCGTCGGCGAGCTCGGCAATCACGCCCAGGTCGTGCGTGATCAAAATAATGGCCGTGCCGGTTTCTTCGCGCAAGCTGCGCATCAAATCGAGCACTTGCGCCTGGATGGTCACGTCCAGCGCCGTGGTGGGCTCGTCGGCAATCAGCAGCTTGGGGCGGCAAGACAGCGCCATGGCAATCATCACGCGCTGGCGCATGCCGCCTGAGAGCTTGTGCGGGTACTCGTCAATGCGCTGCTCGGGCGAGGGGATGCGCACCAGGCGCAGCATCTCTATGGCGTGCTCGCGGGCCTGCTCGGCCGTCACGTTTTGATGGCAGCGAATGCCTTCAATCAGCTGCTGGCCAATGGTGAACGCCGGGTTCAGCGAGGTCATGGGCTCTTGAAAAATCATGGCCATGCGGTTGCCGCGCAGGCTGCGCATGTCTTCAGGCTTGAGGGTGGCCAAATCGCGCCCTTCAAACACCACAGAACCTGCCGAAATTCTGCCCTGCCCTTTGGGCAGCAAGCCCATGATGGACAAGGAGGTGACGCTTTTGCCGCAACCGGACTCGCCCACAATGCCCAGCGTGCGCCCGGCCTCGACTGAAAAACTCACCCCATCCACCGGGGAAAACTCGCCACCGCCTTCGAGCTTAAAGCTGGTGCGCAAATCCTTGACCTCCAGCAAAGCACTCATGCAGCGGTCCCATGGGCTGCAAGGTGGGCCGCATGAAAGCGCTGCACCTCGGCTTCAATCAGGCTGCGGTCAAACAAGCCCGCTGGGCGCGCTTGGGTGGGCAAACAAGCCGTGAAGGGCTGATAGCGTTCCAGGCTCTTGGCGTACAAGCGCTGCAGCTCGGTGATGGGCTCGTCATGGTCGTCCACGCGCAAATCCAGCGCGGGATAGTCTTCGGTGGTGTACACCCGCAAGGCCGCCCCCTGTTTGCCGCGCTTGTCGCCACCGGCCGCCTCCCCTGCGGCCAAGGCCAGCAGCAGGCGCTCGGCAAAATCAAGATGGGGGTGGCTTTGGTAAAAATTTGCCGTGCTGGCAATGACTTCGGGGCCGGCCAGCATGTTGCCCGCCACTGAAAAGCCCTCCCCCGCCGTGTGACCGCACCAGTCTATGCAGGCCGCGCCCGTGTAGGCGGCCGAGCGATTGTCGCGGTCAATCATGTGCAACTGCCGGTGATCGCGCCCCTCATCGGCAGCGGTCAAGTGGTCGATGATGTCGGCGGGGTGCGTGCCCTGGGCCATGGCTTCCAAACCTGGGGCCACATACAGCGGGTTGAGCAAGGCCTGGGTGGCCAGTGCGCCCACGCCGCTGCGGGCATGGGGGCACAAGGCACCGACGGCGAAAAATTTGCTTGCCACCGCGACACCGAATGCGCCAGAGGCGTCGCGGGCAATGATGGACCAGGTCATGTGAAAACTCTCGTTGACTCGAAAAAAGCAGGGCCGTGCAGCCACTGAAAAAACCTGCCCTCTGAGGCGCAAAACCTAAAGAACAAGGAACGAGTTTATACGTCTGGGTTTTACCGCTCCGGTTGAGCACCATGGCCAGCGTTGGAATCTTGCCATTTTTCAAAGCAGACAGCAGGACCTGAAGACCCAGGCCCCACTGGCGCCGCAAAAACCCACCCTCTCAGTCGACCCGGATCACCAGCGCCGCACCCGTGTCGCCCGCCGCGCAACCCGTGAACAGACCCACGCCGCCCCCGCGCAGCGCCAGCGTGTGCACCAGCTCGGCCAGGCCCCGCAGGCCTGTGGGCCCCTGCGGGTGACCATAGACCAGGCTGCAGCCGTAGGCGTTCATGCGTTCGAGCGGGCAGCCCGTCTGCTGGGCCAGCCACAGGTCGTTGACGGCAAAGGGGTTGTGGGTGCCAACGGCGTGCACATCGTCCATGCTCAAGCCTGCTTGGTGCAGCGCGTGTTGGGCCGCGACGGTGGCGGCCTTGGGCATGCGCGCTTTTTCAACCCGGGCGACCGCGCCCGTGACCAGGCGCACGACGCCCTCGCCCGCCGCCATGGCCCGTGCGGCCTGCACAGACATCAAAACAGCGCCTGCCGTGCCATCGGCCGGGTGCGTCTGCGCGCCAGGCGTGTGTCGCGCACCCTCGTGCGCCGGCTTGAGCGCCGCGAGGTCTTGGGCGCGCGTGGGGTGCACACCCTGATCCGCGTCCACCTCGATGCGCTGCCGGCCTTTTTGAATGAGCACGGGCTGCATGTAGCGGCGCTGGAAGGCGCGGCCGTCGGCCAGCGCACGCTCGTACTGCCCGTAGCGCAAGAGCGTGAGTGCGTCCAGCTCCTCGCGGGTGAAGCTGCCCTCCTCGGCCACGGCCTCGGCGGTGGCAATCATGGCCTGCCCGGTCCAGGGGTCGGCGCTGAAGTTGTCCAGCACCCAGTGCTCGGTCTCGGGGCTGCCGCCCATGGAGCGGCTGCGCGGGTACACCAGCAGCGGGCCGTTGCTGGTGCGGTCGGTGGTGACCACCAAGGGGCAGGCCTCGGGGTACACCTCCACCTGCATGGCGGCGCTCATGACACAAGTCACGGAGGTGGCGCAGGCCTGCGACAGGTGGGGGCCGGTCAGACCTTCCATGCCCAGCCGTGCCGCCAGCCAGGGCACGGCGTAAAAGCTGCCGGGCTGAGGAATGCTGGTGCCCAGCACCAGCTGCGTGATGCGGGACAGGTCGACCTGGCGCTGCTGCAGGGCGTCGCGGGTGACGGCGTGCGCCAGGTCCAGGCTGGAGACATCGGCCAGCGCACCCTGCCAGCGCACAAAGGGCGAGGACCACAGGTGGGCAAGGGGAATGGCGGCTTGGTTGAACTTCATGGCAACACCTTTGGCTCCGGCCGCACGGCGACCAGCGATTGTTTGTACATGCTGCGCGGCAGCGCACCGGGCGCCACCAGGGTGACGGCGATGCGCACTTGCAGGCGCGCGCGGGTGAGGTCTTCGATCTCGCGGGACAGGGCGTCGGCCGCGCCTGCGTCCAGCGCGGTCTCGGTCTCAAACTCCACGGGAATCGGGTCATCAAAGCGCACCTGGTCGGCGCTGGCCTTCCAGATGCGCAACAGCGGCGCGGCGCGGCCGGCAAACTGGGTGCCCACCAGGTCGCGCAAAGCGCTGGGAAAAAGGTTCATGCCCTTGTAGATGAGCATGTCGTCGGTGCGGCCTATGCAGCGCATGCGGGGGCTGGTGCGGCCGCAGGCGCAGCGCATGGCCACCACCTGCACATGGTCGCGCGAGCGATAGCGCACCACCGGCATGGCCTCGCGGGCAAAGGTGGTGTAGACCGCCTCGCCGGTGGCGCCTTCCTGCCAGGCGACGGGGTCGCCGCTGTCGGGCTGGATCAGCTCGACCGCCACATAGCGCTGCGCGTTGAAATGCATGCCGTCCTCGGCCTCGCACTCTGACCACATGGAAGGCATCACGTCGCCCAGGCCCATGGAGTCACGCACGTGCTGCAGGCCCAGGCCGGCGGTGATGCGCGTGCGCACCTCGCGCTGCTGCATGCCCGGCTCACCGCCGCCCAGCACCGTGTTCAGGTGAGAAGGCTTGCCGGTCTCGCGGCCGGCCGCTGCCCACTGCTCCGACAGGTGCAGTGCGAAGGAAGTGGTCGACAGCATGGCCGTGACGCGCAGGTGGCGCATCTCGCGCAGGATGCGCTCGGTGGGAAAGCCGCCCAGCCAGCACAGGGTGGCGCCCAGGCGCCTAAAGCCATCGGCATAGGGCAGGCCGCCGGCCACCATGGGCAGGCCCACGAGGTGGGCCACGATGTCGCCGGGGCGCAAACCCGCCGTGAACCAGACGTTGGCAATCGCGTCGGCGCAGGCCTGCGTGTCGGCCTGGGTCATCGCAAAATACAGCGGCCGGCCGGTGGTGCCCGAGGACGCAACCACCTGCACCACGCGCTCGCGCGGCACCGCCTGGTTCTGGCCAAAGGGCAAGGCGTCGTCGCAGGCCTCCTGCGCGGCGCGCAAATCGTCCTTGAAGGTGAAAGGCAGGGCTTGCAGGTCGGCGAGCGTGGCCAGCCGGGGGGCCTCGGGCAGGCCCGCGTGCAAGCGCGCATACAGGGCTGAAGTGCCGCGTATGCGGCCCAGCGCGGCGGCCAACTGGGCCGCCTGCCAGCGCTCCACCGCCTGCCAGGGCAGGGTCTCGAGTTCTTCGTTCCAGTAGGCCATGGGTCGAGTTCGTTCAAGCAATGGGGTCAAGCGCGGGCGGCGGCCTGCCGGTCGTGCGTGGCGGGGGTGGCGCCGCGTTCGCGCAGCACGAACTTGCGCACCTTGCCGTTGGCGGTGCGGGGCAAGTCGTCCACGATGTCCAGGTAACGGGGCACGGCAAAGCGCGGCAGGCGCTGCTCGCAAAAGGACCACAGCTCGGCCACATCCAGGGCCTGGCCGGGTCGGGCCACCAAGGCCGCCATCACCTCGTCTTCGGCCAGGTCGCTGCGCACGGGAAAGACGGCGACCTCGGCCACCGCAGGGTGGCTTTGCAACACCTGCTCGACCTCCCAGGAGGAGATGTTCTCGCCACGGCGACGGATCGCGTCCTTGAGGCGGTCCATGAAGCGAAAGCGCCCGTCACCCTCACGCACCACGCGGTCGCCGGTGTGGAACCACAGATTGCGCCAAGTCTGCACCGTCAGCTCGGGCAGGCCCCAGTAGCCCAGGGCGAAGGCATAGGGCTCGTCGGCGCGCACGACGAGTTCACCGGCGGTGCCGTCGGTCACCTGGACATCGTACTCATTGACCACGCGCGCATGAAAGCCGGGCTGCACCTGGCCCATGGTGCCGTCCGCGGGCGCACCGGCCACCGCTGACAGCACGAAATTGGTCTCGGTGGAGCCGTAACCCTCCATGAGGCGCACACCCGTGCGGCCATGGAAATCCTGGGCGCCTGCCTGCGGCACGCCCGGGCCCAGGCCGATGCGCACGCGGTGCGCACGTTCCTGCTCGCCCGCAGGCTGGGCCAGCAAAATAGGCACCATGGCGCCTAGCAGGTAGATCACGCTGGCCTGCGCCTCCTGCATCGCCGGCCAAAAGCCCGAGGCCGAAAAACGCGGCAGCCACACCCCCTGGCAGCCGGTGACGGCGGCCTGCGCATAGGTGTTGAGCGCGTTAATGTGGAACATCGGCAAGGTGGTGCACAGCACGTCAGATTCGGCCAAGCCCAGCACGCGTGCCGTGTTCAGCCCCCAAGCGACGTACTGCGCGTGTGGACACATCACGCCCTTGGGCGCGCCGGTGGTGCCCGAGGTGTAGAGAATGGCAAAAAGGTCCTCGGGCCCGAGCTCGGCCGCAGCTTCGGGCGCGCCGGGCGCGGGCCAGGCTTCGGTGGGCAGCCCAGGCGGCACTGCGGCCACGTGAGCATCGACCAGCCAGATGCGCTGCAGCGTGGCAGGCAGGGTCTGGGGCAGTCGCTCGACAAACGCCGCCTGCGTCACCAGCAGGCAGGCACCGCTGTCGCGCAAAATATGTTCGAGCTGGGCCGCCATCAGCGCGGTGTTGACAGGCACCACCACCGCACCCATCCAGCCGCAGGCCAGCACGGTCTCCAAGAACTCCACCCGGTTGCCGCACATGAGCGCCACCCGGTCACCGCGCTGGATGCCGGC
>CANHKH010000179.1 GCA_947460165.1 Comamonadaceae bacterium | reverse complement strand
TCATTGGCGAGCGCGCCAGCCTGCCCATGCCGGGCGAGCCCTCGCGCGGCGGCACGGTGTACCTGAGCACCGCCGACAGCGAGGGCAACATGGTCTCGCTCATCCAAAGCAACTACATGGGTTTTGGCTCGGGCATGGTGGTGCCTGGCACTGGCATTGGCCTGCACAACCGGGGCAACAACTTCTCTTTGAAGGCCGAGCACCCCAACTGCCTGGCCCCCGGCAAGCGGCCTTACCACACCATCATTCCGGGCTTTCTCACCCAGGGCGGCCGGGCGGTGGGGCCGTTTGGCGTGATGGGCGGCTTCATGCAGCCCCAGGGCCATGTGCAAATGGTCATGAACACGGTGGACTTTGGCCTCAACCCCCAAGCCTCGCTGGACGCCCCCCGCTGGGAGTGGGAGTCGGCCAAGCGCGTCAACATTGAGCGTGCCACGCCCGAGCACCTCTTCCACGGCCTGGCCCGCCTGGGCCACGATGTGAGCTGGTCCAACAACCGCATTGCCTTTGGGCGCGGCCAAATCATTTGGCGAGATGCCCACGGCGTGCTGTGCGGCGGCACCGAGCCGCGCACGGATGGGGCTGTGGCGGCTTGGTGAGTTCGGTCTGCTGGTGTCTGAGCTGATGGCTGTGGAAGATCCGAGTTTTTTGGGGCTGTTCTCTGTGCAGATGGTGTAAGACACCATCAAGCTTGGCTTGATGCTTGTCGTATGTGTAGGATCGATGTATTCGGAGGCAAAACATGGCAACAGAGCCCAAAGTCAAAGGACCTGCGTCTTACTTTCCATCTATTGAAAAGACCTACGGCCAACCCATAGCTCATTGGTTGGCGGTCCTCAAAAATTTGGGGGACCTCAAACACATGGCGCTGGTGAATGCGCTCAAGACTGAGCACAAGCTCGGTCACGGCCATGCCAATGCCATCGTGGCTTATTTTCTAGCTGATAAATAATTTTTGCTGATCTACGCTGGGCAGCGCAGCTTGTGTTGAAGGCTGGGGTGTTCCTGGTGAGCTCTTGTCCACCGACCAAGGCTTTACGAAGCACTTTGACGCCACTGACCCTGAGATATACAATTAATTTCTGTATATCTTGAATGGTGCAATATGCAAGTCGCAAAATGGGGGAATTCACTGGCCGTTAGGCTTCCTGCCAGTTTGGTCGCAGCGCTAGACCTCAAAGAAGGTGAAGAGGTCGAGCTGCACCTGGTGGGTGACAAACAATTTGAGGTCAGCAAAAAAGCCAGCCCTGCCGAATTGCTGGTCCGGCTGCGCCAGCTGCGTGGTCGTTTGCCCCCCGACTTTCATTTCAACCGGCTCGAAGCCAACTCAGCCCCGTGAGTGGCGTGTTTTTGGACAGCAATGTCATTCTTTATCTTTTGTCTGCTGACACCGCCAAAGCCGACGCCGCAGAGGCATTGCTTGTTCAGCAACCCACCATCAGTGTTCAGGTCTTGAATGAAGTCACCTCGGTTTGTCAGCGCAAGCTCAAGCTGGCTTGGCCAGACATCTTGGACCTGCTCAACGCCATCCAGGCCAACTGCAAGGTCCTTCCTTTGACGGTGGGCACCCATGCCAAAGCGCTAGAAGTGGCTCAGCAACATCATTTGAATTTTTACGACGCCCATATCGTGGCTTCAGCCATTGACTGTGGAGCTCAGACCCTCTTGAGCGAAGACATGCACCATGGGGCAAGCATTCAAGGTGTGCGGATACACAACCCGTTCACGCACCCCAGCCGCTGGCTGACGTGACCTCCAGCGCTTCTACAAACCCAGCTGCGCAAAGGTCGCAATTCGTGGCCCGGCTCACGGGGTTCAGTCTTCCCACTGCAAGACCGGCCCGAGCTTGCGCTGCGCCAAGAACACGGCCTCCCGCAAGCTCGCTGCCATGCCGCCGCCCTGCCATTGGGCATGGGAGCCAGGGGGGCGATAGCGGATGTAAAAGCCCCCGGCTTGGGTGTCGGCGGCCAACTCGGGCGGATCTTCGGGGTCGTGGCTGCCCAAGCGCGTGGGGTGGTGCACGATGCGCACCGGGCAGGTGGTCAAGCCACCGTAAAACCACTGGCCTTGCTTGACCGCCACTTGTTCATCAATGTCTCTCATCGCCACGTCTCCTGCGCAGGTGGATGTTGAACAAACTCTTATTGAAAATCTCGCAGCACCTGCCGCAGCAGCTCCATGTCAGTTTCGCGCTTGGAGTTGGCGCGCCAGACCAGGCTCACGCGCCGCAGCAAAGGGGCGCCTGACAGCGTGAGGTAGGTGATGTCATAGGGATGTGCTGACGCTGCCGCCCCAGGTGTTGGCCAGCGTGGCAAAAACGCCACCCCCATGCCGGCGAGCACCATGTGGGCCAGCGACTCCATGGAAGCGCCTTTGACTTCTTGCACCAAGCCCGATTTGCGCGCCTTCAGGCTGGCCAGTTCGGGCTTGCCGTGGATGAGCGCATCCAGCAAGCCTTCGCCCATGCTGGGCAGCAAGAGTGTTTCTTGCTGCAGGGCTGGCAGGTCTATGTGTTGAAGCTGTGCCCAAGGGTGATTGGGGCCGACGGCAAGGAACAAATCCTCGTCAAAGAGCGGTGCTGATTGGAGTTCGCTGTCGGCCACAGGGGTGTCCATCAAGGCGCAGTCGATGGCGCCATCGCGCAGCTGTTCTGACAAGGTGGCGCTGCGGCCTTCGTGCGAAATCACGGGCATCTCAGGCGCCAGTGTGCGCATGCCGCGCACCAAGGCGGGCATCAATCGGGGGCTGAGGTGGTGCACCAAACCCAATCGCAGCAGACCCGTGTGGGGTTTGCGGCTGTTGCGGGCAATTTCCTCAATGGCCTGAACCTCTTGCATGACCGCATGGGCGTGGCGCACGATGGGCAGGCCCGACGGTGTCACGCGCACATTCATGGGGCTGCGTTCAAACAACTGCACACCCAATTCTTGTTCCAGGTTTTTGACGGCAATGGACAAGGTGGGCTGCGTCACACCACAGGCCTGCGCCGCATGGCCAAAGTGCTTTTCTTTGGCCAAAGACACAATGTATTTGAGCGCCGTCAGATTCATCTTGCATGGCCCTTCCATGAAAAAACCCCCGGAGTGGTGTCGCTCCGGGGGTTGACTGGGTGCGGCTTAAGCCAGGTCGAAGCGGTCTGCGTTCATGACCTTGTGCCAAGCGGCCACGAAGTCACGCACAAACTTGCCCTGGTTGTCGTCTTGGGCATAGGCCTCAGACAAGGCGCGCAGCTGCGAGTTGGAGCCAAACACCAGGTCCACGCGGGTGCCTGTCCACTGCACCGCGCCGGTTTTGCGGTGGCGGGCTTCAAAGGCGGTTTCCGCAGGCGAGGTGGGCGCCCAGGCGACGCTCATGTCGGTGAGGTTCACAAAGAAGTCGTTGGTCAATTGACCCACGCGATGCGTGAACACGCCGTGCTTGGAGCCGCCAGTGTTGGCGCCCAAGACGCGCAGGCCGCCGACCAGCACCGTCATCTCAGGCGCGCTCAAGCCGAGCAGTTGCGCCTTGTCGACCAGCATTTCTTCGGCCGACACGGTGAAGGCTTTCTTTTGGTAGTTGCGGAAACCATCGGCCAGGGGCTCGAGCACCGCAAAAGAAGCCGCATCGGTTTGCTCGGCGCTGGCGTCGGTGCGGCCGGGCGTGAAGGGCACTTGCACGTCAAAGCCTGCGGCTTTGGCAGCCGATTCCACCGCAGCGCAGCCGCCCAGCACGATCAAATCGGCCAAAGACACTTGCTTGCCGCCTTTGGCGTTGAAAGCCGCTTGCACGCCTTCGAGCGCTGCCAGCACCTTGGCCAGCTGTGCGGGTTGGTTGGCTTCCCAGTCCTTTTGTGGGGCCAGGCGAATGCGTGCACCGTTGGCGCCACCGCGCTTGTCCGAGCCGCGGAAGCTGCTGGCCGAAGCCCAGGCCGTGGCCACCAACTCGCTCACGCTCAGGCCGCTGGCCAAGATGCTCGCTTTGAGGGCTGCTTGGTCGGCCGCGTCAATGGGCGCGCCTTTGGCAGCGGGGATGGGGTCTTGCCAGATCAGGTCTTCGGCAGGCACTTCTGGGCCGAGGTAGTTGACCTTGGGGCCCATGTCGCGGTGGGTCAGCTTGAACCAGGCGCGGCCGTAGGCGTCGGCAAACTCGTCGGGGTTGTTCAAGAAGTGGCGCGAGACTTTCTCGTAGTCTGGGTCCATGCGCAGCGACAAGTCGGCCGTGGTCATCATGGGCGGGTGCTTCTTGCTCGGGTCATGGGCATCGACCACCATGTCCTCGGGCTCGCAGTCTTTGGCGTGCCACTGTATGGCGCCAGCGGCGGTTTTCATCTGCACCCACTCGTACTTGAACAGCACTTTGAGGTAGCCCATGTCCCAGGTCGTGGGGTTGGGTTTCCAGGCGCCGTCAAAGCCGCTGGTGGTGGTGTCGCCGCCTTTGCCGGTGCCGTGCTTGTTGATCCAGCCAAAACCCATTTCTTGCATGGGCGCGCCTTCAGGCTCGGGGCCGACCAAGGCTGCGTCACCTGCGCCGTGCATCTTGCCAAAGGTGTGGCCGCCGGCGACCAGGGCCACGGTTTCGTAGTCGTTCATGGCCATGCGGGCGAAGGTTTCGCGCACATCGTGGGCCGACAGCTTGGGGTCGGGGTTGCCGTCCGGACCCTGCGGGTTGACGTAAATCAGGCCCATTTGCACGGCGGCCAGGGGGTGGTCCAGCTCGCGCTGACCGCTGTAGCGGCTGTTGTCTTTGTCGCTGGTGGCCAGCCACTCTTTTTCAGCGCCCCAGAAAATGTCTTCTTCAGGCGCCCAGATGTCCGGGCGGCCGCCGCCAAAGCCAAAGGTTTTGAAGCCCATGGTTTCCATGGCCACGTTGCCGCAGAGGATGAACAGGTCGGCCCACGAAATTTTGTTGCCGTATTTTTTCTTGATGGGCCACAGCAGGCGGCGGCCTTTGTCAAGGTTGCCGTTGTCGGGGAAGCTGTTGAGCGGGGCAAAGCGCTGGTTGCCGGTGCTCGCGCCGCCCCGGCCGTCGGCCGTGCGGTAGGTGCCGGCAGCGTGCCAAGCCAGGCGAATGAACAAACCGCCGTAGTGGCCCCAGTCGGCCGGCCACCATTCTTGGTTGTCGGTCATCAAGTCGACCATGTCTTTTTTGAGCGCGGCAAAGTCAAGCTTGGCGAATTCTTTGCGGTAGTCGTAGTCCGCGTCCATGGGGTTGGAGACGGGCTGGTGCTGATGCAAGATGGCCAGGTTCAGCTGGTTGGGCCACCAGTCGGCGTTGGAGCGTCGGCCGTTGGAGGCGTTCGCGCCGACGACGGCATGAAACGGGCATTGAGAGGTGGATGGGGTGCTCATGTCTACTCCTGTGAAGAAAAAATCATTCCATCAGATCGCTTTGGGCAGCGCGGTCAAAAGGTTGCGTCTTTGGCGATTGTGTGAGCTTGCGCTTTTTCAACCCTCATGATGAACCCCGACCGCCGCAGGCAAAACTCAGTTTAAGAAGGGCTTTTTGATTTGCCCAGTTAATTGAATCAATCTGATCGATAGTTAAAAGCGTAAGTCGCCTGGCCTGTGACCCCTGGGCTCAGCGGCCCAGTTGGCCCACGGCGTGGTGTCCTGAGCCGTTTTGGTTTGACGGGTTGGCGTTTTGAGCTTCCATGGCGCTTGGGCTTTCTTTTTTGCGCATAAACTATGCGCATATTTTTCAAAGGTGATTCATGCTGCGCTTTGATGATGCCCCTAAAAAATCTGCCAATCTGTCCCTCAACGCCGAGGTGTTGGCCATGGCCCGTGAATTGGGCATGAACGTGTCCAAAACCGTGGATGCCTTGCTGGCCGAAGAGGTCAAGCGTCAGTATTGGGCGCGTTGGAATTCGCAAAACCAAGATGCGATTGCCAGCTACAACGCCCGCATTGAACAAGAAGGCTTGCCCCTGGACGCTTTCCGGAGTTTTTGAGCCGTGGCCCAGTTCGATGTGTATGCCCACCCCGATGCCCGCCTGCGCGAGCGCACGCCATATTTGTTGGATGTGCAAAACGGCTTTTTGGACCGCATTGCCACGCGGGTCGTGGTTCCTTTGCGCGGTGCTGAATTTGCCCCCTTGCCCATGCGTGACCTCAATCCTGTGTGCACGGTTCAAGGGCAGGCGATGGTGCTGGACACCGCGGCCCTGGCCGCCGTGCCTTTGCGATGCTTGGGTGCACCGCTTTTGAATTTGCGGGCACAGTCCCCTGAGGTGGTCAACGCCCTCAACAGCTTGTTTGGCGGGTATTGATCAGCCCACTCCAACTTTTCAACCAAAAATAAAAATACCCATGAACCCACGCCGCATCAAGGGGCAGTCAGTCGTCATCACCGGGGCCGCCTCAGGCATTGGCGAGGCGTTGGCGCTGGCGTTTGCGGCGCGAGGCGCCCATCTTTTGCTGGCCGACATCAACGCTGAGGGCCTAGAGCGTGTGGCGGCAGCCGCCAGGCAAGCCGGTGCCACCTGCCATGTGCGGGTGGTGGACACGGGCAGTGAAGAGGCTGTGTTTGAGCTGGCAAGCCATGCGCTACAGACCTTGGGTGGTGCCGACATCTTGATCAACAACGCGGGGGTGGGCCTGGTGGCGCCGGTGCAGAGCATGGAGTCTGGCGATGCGCAGTGGCTGATGGACATCAATTTTTGGGGCGTGGTCCATGGTTGCCGCGCGTTTTTGCCGCAATTGCGCGAGCGTCCCGATGCGGTGGTGGTCAATGTGTCCAGCATTTTTGCCATGGTCAGCCTGCCCACGCAAAGCATGTACAACGCCAGCAAGGCCGCGGTTCGCGCCTTCAGCGACAGCTTGCGCCTGGAGTTGTCAGGCACCAGCGTCGATGTGCTGTGCGTGCACCCCGGCGGCATCAAAACCGAGATCGCCAACAACTCTCGGGTGGGCGACGTGAGCATGCTGGCCAACAC
>CANHKH010000178.1 GCA_947460165.1 Comamonadaceae bacterium | reverse complement strand
TAGGCCAGCCCTACCGCATTGGCGCGCTGGAAGAGGCGCTGGACCACATGCTGCAACACGCAGGCGTGTGGAGCGCCACCGGCAGCCAAATTTTGAGCGCCTGGCGCGCATCCCAACCTTAAATAGAAAGCACACCCATGCCAGTGGTCAACATCACCCTCTTGCCCGGCTACGGCCCCGACTGTGAGTCCCGCCTGGTCCAGCGCGTGGCGCTGGCCACCCGCTCGGTGATTGCCGCGCAAGCGGCGGGCACCACCGTGTTTGTGCAACACGCAGCCACCTACATGCGCGACGGCCGGGTGTTCTCAGGCGGCGGGCCCGAGGTGGCAGACGCTGCAGCCTTGGTGCGCCTCTTTCTGGACACCATGCAGGCCCGCGACTTGAGTGCCGCCAAAGCCTTGCTCGCGCCCGGCTTCACCATGCAGTTTCCAGGCAGCCCCAAAATGACTGAGCTGGAAGAGCTGATGGCATTCAGCCGTGACCGCTACCAGAGCGTGAGCAAAACCTACGAGCGCTTTGATGAAAGCTGGGGCGATGGCTACACCACGGTGTACTGCTTTGGCACCTTGCAAGGCGTGTGGCCGGACGGCAGCACCTTTGAAGGCGTGCGCTTCATAGACCGCTTTGAAATCGAGGCCGGCCGCATTCGCCGCCAAGACGTGTGGAACGATTTGGCCGTGGTGCGGCCCCGGTAAGGACCCGCTGGACATGGCCACGCCCGTGACTGCGTTTTCCTCCCTCCCCCTCTGGGGGAGGGTTGGGGTGGGGGCACGCGAAGCACCACCCGTGCATCACGCTTGCCCCTCTCCCCAAAGGAGCGAGGGAGCAAGTCCAGCCTGTACAGACTCCCACCTGACCCCATGACCCCCCCCATCGCCATGCACGAGCGCATCGCCTACTCGGCCATGCCCGAGCGCGCGCCCGTGCAGTGGCCGGGCGGCGCACGCCTGGCCCTGTGGGTGGCGCCCAACATCGAGCATTACGAGTACCTGCCGCAAGAAGTGCGCGTGCGAGACCCCTGGCCCCGCGTGCCGCACCCCGACATCTTGGGCTACGGCCAGCGCGACTACGGCAATCGCGTGGGCGTGTGGCGCTTCATGGCGTTGTTTGACCGCTTCCACCTCCCCTGCACGGTGTCGCTGTCCATGGCAGTGCTTCAGATGTACCCAGACATCACTGAAGCCATGCTCAAGCGCCGCTGGGAGCTGATGTCGCACGGCCTCTACAACACGCGCTACCACTGGAACTACAGCGAAGACGAAGAGCGCCAGGCCATTGCCCAGTGCCAAGCCATACACCGCAGCGTGACAGGCCAAGAGCTGCGCGGCTGGTTTTCGCCAGCGGCCTCCAACACCCTGGCCACGCCCGACCTGGTGGCCGAAGCGGGCATCAGCTACCTGTGCGACCTCTATCACGACGACCAGCCCACCGCCATTCGCGTGCGGCAAGGCCAGCTGTGCTCCTTGCCCTACAGCATGGAGATCAACGACAGCATCGCTTGGCGGCGCGGCATGGAAGCGGCAGACTTTGCACAAAAAATCCGTGATGAATTCGACACGCTGTACGCTGAGGGCGGCCGCGTGATGAACATCGCTGTTCACCCCTTCATCATGGGCCAGCCCCACCGCATTGGCGCCTTGTCAGAGGCCCTGGACTACATCCTGGGTCACTCCGGCGTGTGGTGCGCCACCGGGGCCGAGATCATTGATGCCTGGCTCGCCCAACAACCCAAACCAACCCCACCATGAGCACCTCACCTGATTACATCCGCGACTACATGGCCGAACGCGCAGTGGACGCTGGCAAAGCGGCCCTGGTCATCATTGACATGCAGTACGCCACCGGCTCCCGGCAAGGGGCGCTCGGCCTCAAACTGGCAGCGCAAGGCTCGAACGTGGGCGACTACCGCTTTGAGCGCATAGAGCGCCTGGTGCTGCCGCACACGCTGGCGCTGCGTGAGCGCTTTCGCAAGGCCGCGCGTCCCGTGGTGCACATCACCATAGGCGCGGCCCTGCCCGACGCCAGCGACGCGCCACCGCACATGCGCAAGTTGTTTGTGGAGTTTGACAACCACCTGGGCAGCCGCCAGCACGAGATCTTGGACGAGCTCAAGCCCCTGCCGGGCGAGCATGTGCTGCGCAAAACCAGCATTGGCGCCTTTGCCACCACCGGCATTGACAGCCTGCTGCGCGCGCTCAGCTGCGATCAGCTCTACCTGTGCGGCGTGTCCACCAACATGTGCGTGGAAACCACGGCCCGCGAAGCGGCCGACCGGGGCTACGCCGTGACCTTGGTGGAAGACGCCTGCGGCACCACCCACGAGGAGCTGCACCAGGGCACCATGCGCAACTTCCAGCGCCTGTTTGGCCGCGTGCGCTCGACGGCCGAAAGCCTCGCCGAGATTGGAGGCTGAGATGGCTGCCAAGCGCGTCCTGGTCATCGTGCCCTTTGCCATGTCAGCCGACAACCTGGCGCTGCGCGAGCAGCAACTGGCCGGCCTGCAATTCGGCCCCGACATCCGCTTTGAATACCGCGCCGTGCGCGCAGGCCCTGCCAACTACGCCAGCCACCACGACTTTGCGCTGGCCGAGGTGGCCAACTTCGAGGCCGGTTGCCGCGCCCAGCAAGAAGGCTTTGACGCCATTTGCATAGACACCATGAGCGACTCGGGCGTGGCCGCGCTGCGCTCGGTGCTTGACATCCCGGTCTTTGGCCCAGGCAAGGCCTCCATGCTCATGGCGCTCACACTGGGCGACCGCTTTTCCATCCTCACCATGGCCAGCCGCTGGAAGCCGCTTTACAAAAAAGCCCTGGACGAGCTGGGCCTGCACCACAAATGCGCCTCGGTGCGCGCCATCGAAGTGCCGCCTGACAACCACGCCCTGCTCTCGGGCAAAGAAGAAGACGTGTTCCCCCTGCTGGAAGCCGCTGGCCGCAAAGCCATTGAGCAAGACGGCGCCGAGGTGCTGATATTGGGCTCGACCACCATGCACCAGTCGCACGCTTGGCTGCAGGCACGCCTGCCCGTGCCCATCATCAACCCCGGCCCGCTCAGCTACAAACTGGCCGAAGCCGCGCTGGCCCTGGGCCTGGCGCACAGCCGCGTGGGCTACCCCGCGCCCATGCACCCGCGGCTGGACATGCTCAGCGCCATGTTCGATGCGGGCGCAAGGCAACAAAAGGAAAGATGATGCCCAAGCACCTTTCAAGCGAGCAAGTGACCGCCTACGAGCGCGACGGCTTTGTGTGCCCGATAGACGCGCTCACACCCTCAGAGGTGAAACTGGCCAGGGACGAACTCCAAGCCTGGGAAGGCGAGCGCGGCGCGCTCATCGACTTCCCGGAAAAGTCCAAGTCCTACCTGCTCTTTGACTGGGCAGACCGCTTGGTGCACCACCCCAAAATCTTGGATGCGGTTGAAGACATCATTGGCCCGGACATCTTGGTCTACCACTCCACACTCTTTGTCAAAGAAGCGCAGACGCCCGCCTATGTGCGCTGGCACCAAGACAGCACCTACTTTTACCTCTCGCCCCACCTGCACATCACGGCCTGGGTGGCCTTGTCCGACGCCAGCATCGCGGCCGGCTGCATGCACGGCCTGGCCGGCAGCCACCGCTGGGGCGCGTTCGAGCATGACGACAAGCCCGAGCCCATGAACATGATCCGGCGCGGCCAGGGCATCAGCGACCGCTTCGACCACGAAACCGGCACGCCCATGCCCGTGGGCCCCGGCCAAATGTCGCTGCACCACACCGACCTGGTGCACGCCTCGGGCGGCAATGCCACGGACGACAGGCGCTTGGGTTACGCCATCAGCTACATCCCAGCCTCCGTCCGGCCCACGGGCAAGGTTCAGCCTTCGGCGCTGTGCGTGCGGGGCCGCGACCATGGGCACTTTTTGCCAGAGCAGCGGCTGGGGAAGGCCTTGTCGCCTGAGGCGCATGCGGCCCACACCCAGGCGCTGGCCAAGTTCAGGGCGCTGCAAGATGCGGGGTTTGCGGGCTAGGCCGCCAGTTGGGGCTGGCTTAAGCCGCTGAAAGCGCAACTGCGCGCTGCGGAAAGGCACGCAAAAGCTTTTTGTCCATGGTGACCAAGCTCGTGTTGAGCTTGGCCGCCAGTGCAACAAATTCGCAGTCGTAGGCGGAGCAGTCGCTGTCCCGGACCAGTTCCAGCACAGCTGCCGAGTCAAGCTCAAACTCGTGACCCGCAAGCAAAGCTTGCGCTTCATGCTGCATCAAAACGGCCGAGTCAAACGATAAAGCCCCGCGCCGCAAGTAGCCCGCCAACATATTTCTGAACTCGCTGCGCCAAAGAACCGGCGCGGCCCATTCAGGCTCGCGCGCGAGCAGCTCTTCTGCAGCCACCGTGTATGCCCCGGGCAGGTACAGGTAAGCAATCACGTTGGAGTCCACGACTATCACTGACGCCCCTCACGCTTGAAATCGTCAATGTCTTGCGCCAAAAACTCCCCGGGTGGCAGCGAAGCCCGCAGTGCACGCGCCCGCGCCAAGCGCTCGCTGGGCGCCACGCTGGTGGGCAAGAGCACAGACTCCAGGCACACGATGGCCTCGCTGTTCATGCTGCGTCTGTGGGTCTGAGCGACCTCTTTCAAGCGCTCGTACAAAAGGTCGGGAATGTTTTTGAGGGTCAGTGTGATCGGCATGAGATGAGCACCAAATTGGAACCATAACGGTTTTATTGTGCCGCATTCGTGCGCGCTTGGCCACCACTGGGCGCTGGCCCGTGCGCTCATTGGGCGCTAAAGCCCGCGCGGCAAGGACAGTGTGCACCGCATCCAAGCCGCTCACACCCTCAACCCAGCCGCCTGCGCCCGCAACCACGCCTTGAAATCTGCCAGCGCCGGCCTGTCTTCGGTCTCTGGCTGCACCAAGTAGTAACCGCGCTGCCCGCTCAAAGGCCTGCGGCAGGCCACCACCAAACGCTGAGCGGCCAGCTCTTCTTGCACCAGCAAAGTGGGCATGAGCGCCACGCCCAGGCCCGCCTCGGCGGCTGCGCATTGCATGGAGAAAAGCTCATAGCGGGGACCGGCCAGGGCCTGCTCGGCGTCCACGCCCTGGGCGTCGAACCACTGGCGCCAGCCCTCGGGGCGGGTGGACTGCTGCAGCAGCGGCATGCCCGCCAGCACCTCAGGCGTCACCGGCTGGCCCGCACGCAGCAAAGCCGGGCTGCACACAGGCAACACTTCTTCTGCAAACAGCCACTCGGCGCGTGTGCCCGCCCATTGCCGCAGTTGCTCGGGCGTGCCGGCGAACAAGGCCGCTTCCACCTGCAGGTCGCTGAACAAAAAGGGGCGCGAGCGCGCTTCTATGTGCACCTGCAACTGCGGGTGCAGCTGAGCCAGCCCAGGCAGGCGGGGAATCAGCCAGCGCGCGGCAAAGGTGGGGGCAGACGCCAGCGCAATGCGGTCGCCCGCGCCCTGGCGGCTGCGCACGTCCAGGGTGTCGCGCTCCAGGGCATCGAGGCGCTGGGCCACTTGGCGGGCGTAGTCGGCGCCGGCAGGTGTGAGCACCATGCCGTGCTGGGTGCGCTTGAACAGCGGCACGCCCACTTGTTCTTCTAGGGCAGCCACTTGGCGCGATACGGCGCCCTGGGTGAGTGCCAGTTCTTGCGCGGCCCGGGTGAAGCTTTGGTGGCGGGCCGCAGCCTCAAAGCAGGCCAGGGCTTGGGTGGACGGCAGACGGCGGCGCATGGTCAAACTCCTTCAGTCATGAATATTCATCATATCTGAGTGAAAAATCATGGCTTGCTCGGGGGGTGGCCTGGGCCTAGGATCAAGTCAATTTCTAACCCACAGAGCACTTGCCATGGCCTCCAAAAAAGCATCGTTTTCCTGGTCCGACCCCTTTTTGCTGGACGACCAGCTCACGTCTGAAGAGCGCCAGGTGCGCGAAGCCGCCCACCAGTATTGCCAAGAGCGCCTGCTGCCGCGTGTGCAAATGGCTTTTCGCAACGAGCAAACCGACCGTTCCATCTTCAACGAAATGGGTGAGCTCGGCCTCTTGGGCCCCACCATTCCTGAGCAGTACGGCGGCGCCGGCCTGAACTATGTCTGCTACGGCCTGGTCGCCCGCGAAGTCGAGCGCGTGGATTCGGGCTACCGCTCCATGATGAGCGTGCAGTCTTCCCTGGTGATGGTGCCCATCAACGACTTTGGCACCGAGGCGCAAAAGCAAAAGTACCTGCCCAAGCTGGCCACCGGCGAGTGGGTGGGCTGCTTTGGCCTGACCGAACCCAACCACGGCTCGGACCCTGGCAGCATGATCACCCGCGCCCGCAAGGTGGCCGGTGGCTACAGCCTGAGCGGCGCCAAGATGTGGATTTCCAACAGCCCGATTGCCGATGTGTTTTTGGTCTGGGCCAAAGACGATGAAGGCGCGATCCGCGGCTTTGTGCTGGAAAAAGGCTGGAAAGGCCTCAGCGCCCCGGCCGTGCACGGCAAGGTGGGCCTGCGCGCGTCCATCACGGGCGAGATCGTCATGGACGAGGTGTTCTGCCCTGAAGAAAACGCCTTTCCCGAGGTGCGCGGCCTCAAAGGCCCCTTCACCTGCCTGAATTCGGCCCGCTACGGCATTGCCTGGGGCGCTTTGGGTGCGGCCGAAGACTGCTACCTGCGCGCCCGCCAGTACGTGCTGGACCGCCAACAGTTTGGCCGCCCCTTGGCCGCCAACCAGTTGATCCAGAAAAAACTGGCTGACATGGTCACCGAAATCTCGCTGGGCCTGCAAGGCTGCCTGCGCTTGGGCCGCATGAAGGACGAGGGCACGGCCTCGGTAGAGATCACCTCGATTTTGAAGCGCAACAGCTGCGGCAAGGCGCTGGACATTGCCCGCGTGGCGCGCGACATGATGGGCGGCAACGGCATTTCTGACGAGTACGGCGTGGCCCGCCACCTGGTGAACCTG
>CANHKH010000177.1 GCA_947460165.1 Comamonadaceae bacterium | reverse complement strand
GGCTCCATCGTCTGCGTTCATGGCAGCACCCGGTGCGTCAAGGCGGGCAGCTGAGCGCGCACGGTCGCCAAGCGCTGCGGCGCCAACTCGGACAGCACCACGCCTGGCCCCTCGCGGCACTCGGCCAGCAACTGGCCCCAGGGGTCAATCAGCATGCTGTGGCCCCAGGTGCGCCTGCCGTTGTCGTGCACCCCGCCCTGGGCGGCAGCGGCCACAAAGGCCAGGTTTTCAATGGCGCGGGCGCGCAGCAGCACCTCCCAATGGGCCTGGCCCGTGGTGTGCGTGAATGCGCTGGGCACCAGCAGCAAGTCGGCCTGCAGCTGGCGATAGAGCTCGGGAAAGCGCAGGTCGTAGCACACGCTCAGGCCCACCTTCCAGGTGTGGCCATCGCGCGAGGGCAAGTCAAAGCTCACCACCTCTTGGCCGCGCTCCAAGGTGCGGGACTCGTCGTAACTCTCGCCGCCCTGGCTGAAGCGAAACAGGTGAATCTTGTCGTAGCGCGCCACCTGCTCGCCTGTCGGGTTGAAGACCAGCGAGCTGTTGCGCACCTGGTCTGGGCTGGCGGTGGCCAGCGGCAAGGTGCCGCCCACGATCCACAGACCCAGCCGCTGGGCCAGGCGGCTCAGGCGGTCTTGGATGGGGCCGTGCCTCGGCGGCTCGGCCACGGCCAATTTGTCACGGTCGCTGCGGCCAAGCAGGCAAAAATACTCGGGCAGCAGCGCCAACTCGGCGCCTTGCTCGGCGGCTTCGGACAGCGCTCTCTCGGCCGCTTGCAAGTTGGCCGCCACGTCTTGCCCGGACACCATTTGGATGGCTGCGACTTTCATGGTTTGTCGGATGTGTTGCTGGGCTCGGAGGCGGGCCGCTGGCGCGGCACGCGGCGAATCTGCGGATCGCCCCAGGGGCCGCTGACGTGGAACTCCTGGGTGTTGGCGTCATTGAGCGGCTGCCTGAGCAACCATTGCGCCAAAAAGGTGCCCACGGCCATGGCGGGGTTGACCGCATAGGCCAACAAGGAGGCCGTGCCGGCGTTGATCTCGGGCACCACCACCACGCGCAGGTCCTGGGTTTCGCGGGCGATGTCGGCCGAGCCTTGCATCAACACAGCGGCGTTCACGCCTTTCATGCGCAGGTCGCGGGTGGTGGCCACGCCCTGGCTGATGGCCACGTCGCCGCGCAGCCAGTCAAAGGCAAAGCCCTCGGAGAACACGTCGCGAAAATCGAGCGCCAAGCGCCTGGGCAGCGCCTGCAAATTGAGCACGCCCAGCAGCTTGGCCACGCCTGCATCGGCCTTGAGAAATTGCCCCGAAGCCACATCCACCCCCATTTGGCCTTGCAAGCTGGGGTGGTGCAGGGCCAGCGGTGAGCCGGTCCAGCTCAGCTGCCCCTCCAGCCGCCCTTTGCCCTGGCGGATGGCGCCGTCCATGCCCAGGCGCTTGAGCAACTCGCCCGAGTCCGCCACCTCGAGCTTGAAAGCCAGCTGGGTGCCGCGCCGCCCGCTTGCGCCGCTGTCCGCAGGCAGGGCTGCCCAACTGCCCGTGGCCGTGAGCTGGGCCTCGGGGACGCTGAGCCTGAGCCGGCTGATCTGCCACTCGCGCGGACTTTGGCCCTGGCTCAGTTGTCGATTGATGGCTTGGATTTCCAGGCGGCCTAGTTTTTTGCCGCGCAGTTCGAGCTCGTCGACCACCAAATCCAGATTGGGCAAACTGACGGGCTGGCGGTCCAGCAAGGCCTCGACGGGGCTGACCGCGTGGGCCTCGCTGCTCGGGCTGTGACCCAGGCGCAGGCGCGAGAGTCGGGCCAACAATCGTCCAGGCGAGCCCTCGCTGCTTTGGCGGTATTCCACCTGGCCTTGGAGCTCGGCCGCACTGAACTTGGCCTGCCACAACCCGCTGTCGCGCTGGCCGGTCAGGCTCAAGGCCTGCACGCTGTGCCCTTGGGCGGTGAACTCGTCAGCGCGCAGCGTGTAGCGGGTGGGCAGATAGCCCGTCCACGAGGCGGACGAGACCGGCTGGTCTGCCGCCCACTGGCCGAGCCAGGGCTCCCAGGCGTCGAGGTTGAGCCGCCCCAACTGGGCCTGGACGCTGACCCCGCGCTCTGCGGCGTCCGCGCTGGGGGCGTTTGAGCTTGGCCCGCCGCTGTGGGCCTCGCGCTCTTGGCCCATGCTGATGCGCCCGCTCAGCACCTGCGCCTGGGGCCCTGAAATATCGCGCAGGTAGCTGGCCGACAGCGGTCTGGTCAAGCCTGCGCCAGGGCCCAGGCGCAGGCTGACGCGGTCTTGCAGGCGCTGGCCAGGGGCCAGCGAGTCGCTGAGCACAGTTTTCTCCAGCCGCAGCGGCAGCTGTGCGGCAGCCGGTTTGTTCAGGGGCTCGGGCAAGTCCAGGGCCAGGCCCTCGAGCTGGCTGGTGATGCTCAGCTCCAAGGCGCCTTGGCGCCATCCCATGGCGGCGATGTAGTTGGTGCTGCCACTGGCTTGCTTGAGCAAGGGCTGCAGCGCCTGCAGCTCGCGCCACTGTTGCAAGCCCTCGGCGCTGGCCGTGCCCTGGCCGCGAAAAAACAGCTCGGGCTCGTTGCTTCGCCTGAGTGCGGACCGCAGCCCGCCGTCAAAGCGCAGCTCGCCGCCCAACACGCGGGTTTGTGCGTTCACCGTTTGAAAGCCCGTTTCGCTAAAAACCAGGCTGCCGCGCAAGCGGCTCAGGGCTGGGGTCTCGGGCGTGAATTGCACGTCGTTGCCAGGCAGCGTCAGCCGGCCTTGCACCTTGGAGCTGCTCAGCGCATCCAGCGGCAGGCTCAGCTTGAGCTGCAGCTCGGCATGGCCGTTGGCGGTGGTGCGTGCCAGGGCCTTCTGCAGCAGATCGGAGACCGGCGAGGTGTTGACCCACTCCAGGCCTTGAGGGAGGGAGCCTTGAATCTCGCCAGAGACCTCGACCACGGGCCGGCGTCTGAGGTTGTCTATGCGCGCTTCGACCTGGGAGAGCTGCAAGCCTGGCAAACCCGCCACACGCGCCTGGGCCTGGCTGACTTCCAGGCCGGCCCCTTGAAAACGCAGCTCGGCGTCCACCTGCGTCAAGCTGGGCCAGACTTTGGTGCCGGCGGGGGTGGCTGGCGGCGGCACATAGGCGTAGCTGCCGCTGCGCACCTTGGCCAAGACCTCAAACTCACCGCTGCCCGGGGACTCAAAAGGAAAGGCCGCCAGCGCGCCCTTGAGCTTGAAGCTCACCTCGCTGAGCGGCGCGTGCTGCACCGACTCGCGCACATATTGCCGCACCTTGGCCGGCAGGCTCTCGGGCAGGTAGCGCCACACGCGGGCACCGTCGGCGCGGCCGAGTTGCCCCTGCAGGTCCAAACTGCCCCAGGGGTCGCCGCCGGCGGCCCGTCTCCAGCTGGCCTTGAACTGGCCTTGCGCGTCGCGGGCCACCAGCTGGCCTTGGCGCCATTCAATGTCTGTGCCACCGGCGTTGTGTTTGAGGCGCAGCTCGCCCGAGAGTTTGTCCAAGTCGATGCGCGGCTCTTGCCACAGCCCAGGCCATTCAAGCCAGCCTTTGTTCAGGCTCAAGCTGGCCTGGCCCGTGTCCTCGCCGCCTTCGCGCTGCAGGCGAAAGTCCAGGTTCACGCCCGCCACACCGGGCTGACCGGCCTCGCTGTCGGCCGCCAGCGCCAGCCCACTCACACGCCCGCGCAGCTTCCACGTCTGGGGCGCGGCCAGCGGGCCTTGCCATTGGGCCTCCAGCGCGTTCAGCAGGCCCTGCGGTGCTTGCCTGCGCAGTTGCTGGCGCCAGCGCTCGTCCAGCGGCAGGTGCTGGGCCAGCTGGGCCAGTGCCTGCAGGTCCAGGCGCTCGGTCTTGAGTTGGCCGGCCGACCACTGGTCTTGGGCATTGCGCTCGAGTTGGAGCGCCAGCTTGCCGCCCGTCCAAGTCAGGCCGTCGGGCAGCGTGAAGCTCAGCGAGTCGGTCTGCACGTCCACCCCCCGACCGGCCCGGCTGTTGCGCTCTTGCCAGCCCAGGCGAGCGGCCAGCCGTTCCAGGGCCAGGGGAGGGACGGACTGCGTCGTGGGCGAGACGGTCACAGCCACTTGGCTGAGCGCCACATCGGCCGTGGCGCCCACCATGCGGCCCTCTTTGACATCCAGCCAGGCACGCAGCGCGCCCCTGCCGCGCTCCAGTCCCAGGCCCGCGAGTTGGGTATAGGCCTGCAGGGGCACCAGATCAATGCGCCCAAACTGAGCGTAAATCTCGCCGGACCACTGGCGCCAATCGCTGGGTGAGCGCGACAACAGCGGCTGCTTGAAGCTGCCTTGCAGGCTAAAGCGCTCGCCCCACTGCGGCGGCGGTGTGGCGTCCAGGCGCAGCAGGTGTTTTTGGCCGGTGTGGCGCATCACCGCGTCCACCGCCGTGAGGTTCAGCGCCACGCCGTGCTGCTCGTCGGTCCAGTGCACCCGCCCGTCCTGCAAGGCCCATTCCCGCTGGGACATCAGCCAGTCGGCCAGGCCCTGGTTGTGCTTGGCCGCCTCCGGCGTGACGGCCATGCCGGCCAGCAGCAGTTGGCCGTCGGCCGTGCGCCGCAGGTCCAGTTCGGCCCCGCGCATGACCAATTGCTCCAAGCTGGCGGTCATCACCGAGCGGGGTGACAAAGAAATCAAGACCTCAGGCAGCAGCAAGGTCGGCTGGCCGCTGGCATCGAGCAGGCGCACCTGCTTCAATTCAAAGCGAGGGAAAACCCCCGCAGAGCTGGCACTGAGTTCGCCAATGTCCACCCTCAGACCAGTGGCTTTGAAGGCCAACGCTTGCAGCTGCGGGCGAAATTCGCCGGCTCGCGGCACAATCCATCCGTGAAGCACGGCCCAGCCCAGTGCCAGCAGCAGCCAGCCGCAAGCGAGCACCACCAGCAGCACTCGTGCCGCAGTGGCCCACAGGGTCAGCAATGGGCGCGAAGTGTAAGAAGCAGGCTGCATGGGGTGCTGGAATTATGACGGCCCATGCCGCTGGCCCCCTGTCTCCTTTGCCTGGTTTGTGACGACCCGATGACCCCGCTGCCCGCTGCCACTGCCGACCATTCCCGCTACGTTCAACGCATTCGGCGGCGCTATGCCGGCCACCTGGCCTGCTTGCCTGCGGGTGTGCCCGACCGCCAAGCCCTGGCCGCCGCCTTTGCGCACTTGCAGGCCTTGGGCTTGGAGGTGGGGGCGGCGCTGCGCATCGTGCGCCAGTTGGTGATGGAGCGCCTGGTGGTGCTCGATGGCGAGTCCTGCCCGCCTGCCCCGCTGCGAATGGTCACGCAGGCCATGACAGACCTGGCCGAGTGGGCGCTCGATGTGGCCATGCGCCACAGCTGCCAGGAGCTCGATGCCCGCTTTGGCCCGCCGCAGTGCCCGGGCCGCGAGGGCCAGCCGCCTGAGCGGGCCCGCATGTGGGTGGTGGGCATGGGCAAACTGGGTGCGCGCGAGCTCAATGTCTCCAGCGACATCGATTTGATTTACGTCTACGACCAAGACGGCCAAACTGCAGGCCGCCCCGACGGCAGGGGCGTGATCTCCAACCACGAGTATTTCTCGCACCAGGTCAAAGCGGTTTATGGCCTGATTGGCGAGGTCACCGAACACGGTTTTGTGTTCCGCGTGGACCTGGCGCTGCGCCCCAATGGCAACTCTGGTCCGCCCGCGGTCTCGCTCAGTGCCCTGGAGGATTATTTTCAGGTGCAAGGCCGTGAGTGGGAGCGCTTTGCCTGGCTCAAAAGCCGCGTGGTGGCCCCGCAGGCCGAGGTCAAAGACGGCTCGGCCCTGGCGCTGCGCCAGCAGGTGCTGCCTTTTGTGTTCAGACGCTATTTGGATTACAGCGTGTTTGAGTCGCTGCGCTCGCTGCACCGGCAAATTCGCGAGCAAGCCGCCCGCCGCGCCGCCGGCCACCCTGAGCGGGCCAACGATGTCAAGCTCTCGCGCGGCGGCATCCGCGAGATCGAGTTCACCGTGCAGCTCTTGCAGGTGGTGCGTGGCGGCCAGTTCCCTGAGTTGCGCACCCGCCCCACGGTCGATGCCCTGGCCCGCGTGGCCAAGGCCGGCCTCATGCCCCAGGCCACGGCCCAGGCCTTGGTCCAGGCCTATGAATTTTTGCGCCGCGTGGAGCACCGCATCCAGTACCTGGACGACCAGCAAACCCACATGCTGCCCACCCAAGACACCGACCTGGCCTGGATGGCGGCCACCCTGGGCTTTGCCCACACCGGCGCCTTTTTGGCCGAGTTGGACCTGCACCGCGAGTTGGTGGCCGGTGAATTTGACAAGCTGCTGGGCGGGCACACCGAGTGCGTGGGCTGCGACAAACTCGGCCAAGCCACGCCGCAAGAAATTCAAGAGCTGGTGGCTGGCCAAGGCCGTGATTGGCCGTCCCAGTTCCGCGAGCGCGTGCTCGCCTGGAGCGGCCATGCGCGCATCTTGGCGCTGCGCGATGAGTCGCGCGCCCGTTTGATTCGCCTGCTGCAGCGCACCGCCGCTTGGCTGGAAGATGGCCGCGTCACTGAGGTCGCTGGTCTGCGCCTGCTGGACTGGGTCGAGCCCCTGCTGCGCCGTGAAAGCTACCTGGCGCTTTTGCTCGAGCGCCCCCAGGTGCACGAGCGGCTGATGCGCCTGCTGGGCGCGGCCCGCTGGCCCGCGCGTTACCTGCTGCAGCACCCGGGCGTCATTGACGAGCTGGCCAGCCGCGACATGCTGCTGCAGCGCTTTGACCCTGCTGGCTTTGTGCAAGAGCTGCAGCAGCGGCGCGCCGCCTTGCAGCGCACCGGCGAGGATGACGAAGAAACCTGCCTGAACCTGCTGCGCCGCGCCCACCACGCCGAGACCTTTCGCACCCTGGCGCGCGACGTCGAGGGCGTGCTCAGTGTCGAGCAGGTGGCCGACGAGCTCAGCGCCCTGGCCGAGGCCGTGCTGGGCCTGACGGTGCAGTGGTG
>CANHKH010000176.1 GCA_947460165.1 Comamonadaceae bacterium | reverse complement strand
TTGAGGTAGCCGGCGTTGTCCAGCAGGCCCGCGCGCCTGAGCAGCAGGTCGTCGTAGTAGCTGGTGAAACCCTCAAAAAACCACAGCAGGCGCGTGTAGTTTTCTTGCGTGTAGTCGTAGCGGGCAAATTCAACAGGCCGCAGGCGCTTGACGTTCCAGGTGTGGAAATACTCGTGGCTGATGAGGCCGCGCAGGGTGGTGTAGCCCTCGGACACCTTGGCCTCGCCGCGCACCGGCAGATCGCGCCGATTGCAAATCAAGGCGGTGGAGTTGCGGTGCTCCAAGCCGCCGTAGCCGTCGGCCACCACATGCAGCATGAAAACGTAGTGCTTGAACGGCGGCTTTTTGGTGCCGTGCCAAAAGCGGATCTGGGTCTCGCAGATTTTTTGCGTGTCGGCCAGCAATTTTTCGCTGTCAAAGGTGGGCGCCGCGCCCGAGACCACCAGGCGGTGCGACACCCCACCGGCCTTGAAGCTGCCACTCCACAGAACGCCCAGGGTGACCGGGCAGTCGGCCAACTCGTCATAGCCGCTCGCCAGGTACACCCCAAAGCCTTGCGCGTCCACCTCCAGGGGCGTCAAGCCGGTGGCCAGGGTCCAGCCTTTGAAAGCTTTGAGGCTTTTGGGTGCGGGGATCTCTAATCTGTGCGGCACAGATTCCTGGCCTTCGACCCGCAGGCACAAGCTGGTGGCGTTGAAAAATCCCCGCTCGTGGCCCAGCATGGCTGTGCGCACCGAGGGGTCGTTGGCGTAGACCTCCCAGCTCAGCGTCAAGGGGCGTGAAGGCTTGGCATCGGCTTGCCAAGTGCATTTGTCCAGCTGCGTCAGCGCCACCTCTGGTCGGCCTTGGCGGGCTTGCAGTTGTTGCAGCTGCCCGGAAAACTCCCGCACCATGTAGCTGCCGGGGATCCACACCGGCAAGCTGAACCGCTGCTGGGGCAGGGGCTTGGCCACGGTCAGCGTGACGCGAAACAGGTGCGCATGAAGGTCGGCAATCTCAACGCGGTAGTGGATGTCTGGCAAGGCTGTCGCCATGGCGTTCAGCGTGCCTCGGTCAGCAGCTTGTCCACATCGGCCGCAGCCACCGCCCCGGGCACGCGCTTGCCATTGGCAAAAATCAGCGTGGGCGTGCCCGTGATGCGGTTTTTGCGGCCAAACTCCACGTTGCGGGTCAGCGCCGCGCTGTCGCAAGCGCCCATGGGGCGGGGCACGGCTTTGTCGTTGACCATCATGTCGGCCCAGGCTTTGGCCCGGTCTTTGGCGCACCAAATGTGGCGTGATTTTTCGGTGGAATCGGCCCCCAAAATGGGCATCAAAAAGAGGTAGACCGTGACATCGTTGACCTTTTGCATGTCCCGCTCAAAGCGCTTGCAGTAGCCGCAGTTCGGGTCTTCAAACACCGCCAGCTTGCGTTTTCCGTTGCCGCGCACGATGGTGAAAGCATCGTCCAGCGGCAGGCTGTCAAAGGCAATGGCGGTCAGCTTGTCCAGGCGTTCCTCGGTGATGTTTTTGCGGGTGCGGGTGTCAATCATCTGGCCTTGCAAGATGAAGCTGCCTTCGCCATCGGTGTAAATGATGTCTTGGCCCATGCGCACCTCAAAAATACCTGCCAAGGGCGTGCGGCCGACCTCGTCGATTTTGGGGATGCCAGGCAGGCGTTCGCTGAGGTTTTTGCGGATGGCCGCCTCTTGCTGCGGCGTTTGCGCGTGCAGGCTGCAGGCCAACAGCCCGCCACAGGTCAAGGCAAGCAGGCGTGCAGCACGCTTCATGAAGGAGGTCATGGTGTCTTTCAGTCCATGGCCTGGCGGGTCAGCCAGGCGGTTGCAAAACGGTTTCGGCCCAAGGCATTCATGCCCCAGTTGCGCAGCGCCTGCCAGCGGGCGTCGCTGTGCGAGAACAGGCCCTGCAGGCCATCGGTGACCAGGCCCATGGCCCGCACATCGGCGCGGCGCGCGCGCTCATAGCGGCGCAGCAGTTTTTCGTCGCCCAAGGCGCGCCAGTATTCGCGCGCTTGCAGCACTTGGGCCAGCACCTTGACGTCGGCCAGACCCAGGTTCAGGCCTTGGCCGGCCAGTGGATGCACCGTGTGGGCGGCATCCCCGGCCAGCGCCCAGCCAGGGCCGACCCAACGCTCGGCCTCGCCCAGAGCCAAGGGCCAGGACATGACGGGGCTGCTCAGCTGCACCTGCCCGGCCGCCAGGCCGACGGCAACTTGCACGGCTTGCGAGAATTCCTCTGCCGTCAAGGCCTGCAGCTGGGCCGCACGGTCATGGCTGACCGACCACACCAGCGCCAGCTCACGGCCGTCCGCACCGCCCATGGGCAGCAAGGCCAAGATGTCGCCGCCCTGAAACCATTGGCGCGCCACGCCACCGTGGGCCGTGCTGCTGATCAGGCGCGCAGCCAATGCTTTTTGCCCATAGGGTTTCACGATCCACTGCACGCCAAAGTCGCTGCGGCTGCGGCTGGCAGGGCCTTCGCACACCACCGTGAGCGCGGCTTTGACATCGGCGAGGTCCGTGACGGTGTGCACCTCGGGGGCAAAGTGCAGCGCCTGGGCCAGCTGGCTCTGAAGCGCGGGCACCTCCACCAGCCAAGCCATTTGGCCAGAACCCTCAGGCGGGGCGAAGTCCAGGCGGCCGCCATCGTCACCCCACACCTGCATGCCGGTCATGGGGGTGCTCAGCGGCGATTCGGGCCACACCCGCAGCGCGCTCAGCAGCTCGCGCGAGGCCCGGTTCAAGGCGTAGGCCCGCACATCGGCCTGTGCACCGTCGTGCGCGGCCGGGCCGGCCTGGGGGCGGTAGAGCGCCACGCGCAGGCGATCGCGTGCCAACAGCAGGGCCAGACAGCGGGCCACCATGCCGTCGCCGCGAATGCACACATCAAAGCTTTGAGCCATGGGCCATTCTAAAAGCCGGTGACAATGCCCGGCGATCCGGCGCTTATTGCCCTTTTTGCCCCTTCCGCCCAGCCATGAGCACTTCTTTGTTGAACCCTTCGGCCGAGCTTGACGCGGTCATCGCCCAGCTCTTTGTGTACCCCGTCAAATCCTGCGGCCCTTTGGCGGTGGACAGCGCCGTGCTGACCGACCAAGGCCTGGAGTTCGACCGCGCCTGGATGGTGGTGGACGCGCAGGGCGAGTTTTACTCTCAACGCGAATTCCCGCGCTTGGCGCTGGTGCAGCCCCAGCTGCGCCCAAGCGATTTGGTGCTGCGCGCCCCCGGCATGCTGGCCTTGCACCTGTCCCTGAACGGCGTGGAAAGTGCAGCCCGGGTGTCGCTGTGGGGCGAAGAGCTCGATGCCTGGGACATGGGGCCACTGGCCGCGCAGTGGTTCAGCGATTATTTAGGCACGCCTGCGCGCCTGGTGCGCTTTGACCCAGAGGTCGAACGCGCTTCCAGTCGGCGGTGGACAGGGGGCGAGACCGCGCTCAACCAGTTCAGCGACGGCTTTCCCTTGATGGTCCTCAGCCAGCCCTCGCTCGATGAGCTCAACCGCCGCTTGCAGGCCCAGGGCCAAGCCAGCGTGCCCATAGAGCGTTTTCGGCCTAACATCGTGCTGGCCGCTCTGCCTGGCTCGCTTGGAGAGTCTTGGCAGGCCCATGACGAAGACCGGGTGGACTTGCTGCACATCCAAACCGCAGACCAGCTGGTGCAGCTGCGCCCCGTCAAGCCCTGCGCGCGCTGCGAGATGGTCAACCTCGACCCCCTGACCGCCGAGCGCAGCCCGCAGGTCTTGGACCTGCTGCACACTTACCGGCAAGACGCCAGAATCGACGGCGCTTTGAGCTTTGGCATGAACCTCATCACCGTCGCCGGCCTGGAGCAAACCCTGGCGGTGGGCCAGCCGGTGAAAGCTGCCCTGCGCTTTGACTGAGGTGGAGTCAGCCGCTCACCTTCAGCCTGTGCCTGCGGCGCAACTGGGCTGACAAGAAAACCGCCATGCTGACCATGGCGGCCGCGCCGCCCGCGAGCACTGCGCTGGAGCCCACAAGGCCAATCAGGCTGGTGGCCACCAGCACGCCCAGTGCCTGCCCCGAGAACAGCGCTGTGGCAAACATGGACACCCCCAGGCCCCTGGCCTGCGGTGCCATTTGCGTGGCGTTGGTCTGCAAGGTGTTGTGCAGCATGAAAAAGGCAAAACCGGCCACCAGCATGGCCGGTGGTGCCAGCTGCCACCAGGGTGAAAAGGCCACAGTCAACAAAGCCGCGCCCAGAATGCAGCCACCGGCCAGTGCCAGGCCGTGTTCGCCCAGCTTGCGGATCAGGGGTTTGGCCTGGCTCATGTAAAGCATGCCGCCCAAGCCGAACATGGCCACCGCGGCGCCCGCGCTCGACAGGGCCAGGCCATGCATCTCGTGCAAGTGGGTGGCAATGATGGCCACCAGGCCAAAGCCCGCGCCGCCCTGCACCATGGCCACCGCCAGCAAAGTGCGCACCCAGGGCTCGCTCAGCAGCTCACGCGTTTGCTCCCAAATTCCGCGGCGCGGCTGGTCGCTGACGGGGCTGGCCACCTGCTGACCCATGTCGCGCCACAGCAAAGCCCCCACACCCAAAAACAGCGCCGCCATCAGCACAAAGGCCCAGCGCCAGCCCACGGTGTCCACAAACACGCCACCCATCAGTTGCCCGCCCATGATGCCCATGGTGGTGCCCAGGCCTACTTTAGCCAGGGTTTCTTGGCGCATGGCGTAGGGCACCGCGTCGCCCGTCCAGGCGATGGACATGGGAATGATGGCCGCCACCACCAAGGCCATCAGCACACGGGCCAGCACCAGCGCGTCCAAGCTGCCCACAAACACCGCCATCAAGCTGCCCGCCCCGCTGGCCACCGTGGTGAAGGTGAGCACCCGCAGCTTGCCCAGCCGGTCGCCGGCTGCGCCGTAAAACAGCTGCGCCAGGCCATAGACCACGGCAAACACCGACACCACCTGACCTGTGCGCGCCATGCTGGTGCCAAACTCACGCGCCAGCTCGGGCAGCATGGCATCACAAATGCGTTGGGTGGCCATGCTGCAAAAGCAGGCCAAGGACAGCAGCAACACGGTGCGGCGGGTGTTCGCGGGCAGCGCTGGCAGGGGAGTGGGGGTCATCAAGGCGGAGGTAAATACTTAGCAGGCTCAGTGTATCCCTGCCCCTCTTGGCACGGGCGCGCGCAGCGCAGGGGCTGTCCTGCGCGCGACCGGCTCCTGCCCGCTTCAGTCGGCCTTGATTTGCCGGCTCTCTATGAGTCTTTTCCAGCGTGCAAATTCAGCTGCCTGGTAGGCCGTGAACTGCTCGGGCGTGCTGGCCACGATCTCAAAACCCAGCTCCAGCAGCTTGGGCTTGATTTGGGGGTCATTGAGCGCGGCAGCAATCGCCGTGTGCAGCCTGGCCTTGAGCTCGGCCGGGGTCCCTTTTGGTGCGGCAATGGCCTGCCAGGAATAGACGTTGGCGTCTTTGATGCCTGCTTCTTCCAGCGAGGGCACCTGAGGCAGCAAAGGCGAGCGCTTGGCGCTGGTGATGGCCAGCGCACGCAGCTTGCCCGCCTGAATTTGCGGCATGGCCGTGTTGATGTTCATGAAGGACGAGTCCACCTGAGCGCCCAGCAAATCGTTCATCACCGGGCCGCCCCCTTTGTAGGGCACATGCACCCCGGTGGTTCCTGTTTGTTGCCAAAACAACTCGGCCGTGAGGTGGTCGCTGCTGCCGTTGCCCGAGGACGCAAATGTCATTTTTTGCGGGTTGGCCTTGGTGAACGCAATCACTTCGGCCAGCGATTTGTGCGGTGAGGCTGCGGGCACCACCAGCACGTTGGGCGCTTGCACCGCCACCGAGACATAGTCCAGCTCCTTGAGCGCGTCATACGGCGCCTTGATCAGGTGTGGCGCAATCACAAACGGCCCCAGCGAGGACACCAGCAGCGTCTGTCCGTCGGGCGCCGAGCGCACCACCTGGGCCGTGCCTATGGTGCCAGTGGCGCCGGCCTTGTTGTCCACGATGAAACGGCCGCCCAGGCGCTCTTGCAGCTTGGGCGCCAGCGTGCGGGCAATCAAGTCGGTGGAGCCGCCGGGTGGGAAGGGCACGACCAGGGTCACGGGTTTGGTGGCGTCTGGCCAAGCCAGGGCCGAGCCCATGGCCAGTGAGGCGGCCAGGCCGCAAAGCAGTTGTTTCATTGAAGTCTCCACGTTTTTTTCGGTGGCCTGCCGCAGGGCAGCGCACAGGCGCGTGGGTGCGATTGCGCGGGCTTGACGGGATGGATCGCCTTGAGCCGCCTGATGCACCTGCGGCCATGTTAGTGCAAGCAGGTCGCCGCCTGCATGGCGCAAGTCAGCCCGCTTGGCCCCAGAGGCTTGACTCAGGGGGGCGGGCGCGGGGCAGGGGCGTCACCGTTTTTCTCCATGAATTGCCTGCGCTTTCTGATCCAGGTCATGGGCGTGGTGTCCAGGTGCTTATTGAAGAGGGCCAGCAGTTCAGGGTGGCCCAGTCCACTGGCCTGCATCAGTTCGGGCCAGCCCAGCGGCTCCCAGAGGTGCTGGTCTATCCAATGCAGCAGCGCCGCAAGAGGCACCGGCTGCGGGGTCTGCGGCGAAGCTGGACGGTGGTAAGGGCTCATGCGCGCGACAAGGCAGGGGTTCGCCACGGCTTGATTCGCCGCGCAGTCCGCGGGTGTGTCGCATCCGAATCAAAAGCCACGACATGGTTCAGGGCGCTCGTGTCAGTCATTGGCAAAGTCTGTCTCCATGCTCAGGCGGCCCGCGAGCCAGTCCAAGGTTTTGATTTATCCCCTGATGATGAGCTGCAAGCCTTCGCTCAATTCTTAATTTTTGCAAGCTACAGCAACTGCCCACGGTCAAGCCCGGCCCCTCAAGCTCTGGCGCTCAGACCTTAGAATGACTTTTCTTACCTCTCAAAGTAACTTTCAAAGGCCAGCACACCATGAAACTGTTAAAAACTTTTTCCAGCCTCAGCCCCTTGTGGGCCGCTTTGCTGGCATTCCAGGGCAGCGCCAGCGCGCAAACAG
>CANHKH010000175.1 GCA_947460165.1 Comamonadaceae bacterium | reverse complement strand
CGTTGGGCCGAATTGGCGGCCGCAGGCGTGACGTTTTCGGCCGCGGGCGCGCCGCCCAAAGCGGCCACCACGGCCGCCGTGTCCAGCGCGGCGGGCTTGGCCTTGGTGGTGGGCTCGGCCGCACCGCTGCGCGAATCTCCCAGGCGCAGGCCCCAAAAGGCTGCACTGAGCCCGACCAGCAGCCAAATCACAAGACCCACGCCACGTTGCCATCCATTTGCAATCATCTGGGAATTATGATGGAAGCCATGACCACTTACGCTTTCTCCAGACTTCGGCCCGCCCGCCGCTTGGCGCGGGGTTTCACCCTGATTGAGCTGATGGTGGTGCTGGTCATCATTGGCGTGCTGGCCGCGCTCATCGTGCCCAATGTGCTCAACCGCGCCGACGATGCCCGCGTCACGGCCGCCCGCACCGACATAGCCAACCTCCAGCAGGCCTTGAAACTCTACAAGCTCGACAACCAGCGCTACCCCAGCCCCGAGCAAGGTCTGCAGGCCCTGGTCAACAGGCCGACCTCAGAGCCCGTGCCTGCCAACTGGCGGGCCACGCTGGACAAACTGCCAGGCGATCCTTGGGGCCGGCCTTACCAGTACCTCAACCCGGGCCTCAAGGGCGAGGTGGACGTGATGTCGCTGGGCGCCGACGGCAAGACCGGGGGCGAGGGCAACAACGCCGACATCGGCTCCTGGCAATAAGCCCTGCTGGCCCTCGCAAGACCTGAGACCGGTGTGAACCCTTTGCGCGCTCTGGGCAGCCTTTCGCGCAGGGCCACACCAGGCTTTACCTTGCTGGAGTTGCTGGTGGTGCTGGCCATTTTGGCCATTGCCACGGCCAGCGTGACCCTGGCCATGCGCGACCCCGACCGCCAGGCCCTGCAGCGCGACGCCGAGCGCTTGGCAGCCCACCTTGAAAGCGGGCGGGCCTGGTCCCGCAGCAGCGGCCAGCCCTTGCGCTGGGTGGCGCAAACGGGCGGTTACCAATTTTTAGGCCGACAGCCGGCGCAGCTGCCCGAGCGCTGGCTCAACGAAGCAGTGAGCGTGGAATGGCCCGTCAGCCCTGGCCCCAAGGAGTTGGTGCTGGGGCCAGAGCCTATATTGGCGGCGCAGGGGGTGACACTGCGCTTGCGCGAACAAAGCCTGCGCCTGGCCACCGACGGTCTGCAGCCTTTTGCGGTGCGCCAACCATGAAGCGGCGGCCGCAGCCGGGCTTTACCCTGGTGGAGGTGCTGGTGGCGCTGGCCATTGTGGCCTTGGCGCTGGCCGCGGGTGTGCAAGCCAGTGGCGCTTTGGTGCTGCACGCCCAGCGCCAGAGTGACCAGCTGCTGGCCCAGCTGTGCGCTGAAAACGAGCTCATCCGCTGGCGCCTGGCCAAGCAGGTGCCGGCCGTCGGCGAGAGCGACTTCAGCTGCCAGCAAGGCGGCCAAACCCTGGCCGGCACGCTCAGCGTGAACAGCACGCCCAACCCCAACTTCAAGCGGGTAGAAGCGCGCGTGCGCAGCAGCGCCGCGCCCGACGCCCGGCCCTTGTTCAGCTTGGTCACACTGATGGGGCAGCTGTGAGGCGGCCAGCACACGCTCGCCTGCGCCTGCCGGGCGGCTTCACGCTGGTGGAGCTGCTGGTGGCCATCTCCGTGATGGCGCTGCTGGCGCTGCTGAGCTGGCGCGGCATTGACGGGCTGGCCCGCACCCAGCAAAGCGTGAGCACGCGCATGGACCAGGTGGCCATGCTGCAAACCGGCCTGGCCCAATGGCGCGTAGACCTGGAAGCGACCACCGACGCCGGGGGCCTGCCGCCTTTGGATTTTGACGGTCGGGTGCTGCGTCTGGTGCGGGTGGATGCCAGCCTGCCTGGTCGGCCTTTGCGCGTGGTGGGCTGGAGCCGGCGCGCCGTGCCCCAGGCCCATGGCGGGCGCGGCAGCTGGGTGCGCTGGCAGTCGCCACCGCTGCGCGACCGGACGGCCCTGGCCGAGGCCTGGCGCCGTGCCCAGCAATGGGCGCAGTCGCCCACCAGCGATGAGCTGAGCCAA
Organism: Comamonadaceae bacterium; assembly: GCA_947460165.1. Classification (GTDB taxonomy): domain Bacteria; phylum Pseudomonadota; class Gammaproteobacteria; order Burkholderiales; family Burkholderiaceae_C; genus Polaromonas. Next base: position 4,992 of record CANHKH010000175.1, on the reverse strand, counting down.
GAGGTGGCAGTGGTGGGCCTGGACAGCTGGCAGCTGTTTTACTTTCGCAACAACGCTTGGAGCAACCCTTTGTCCTCGGCCGGCAACGAGGCCTCCAGCGGTGGGGCGGGCGGCGCCTCGCCTGGCGCAGTGGCAGGCAACGCTGTGCCCGACGGCATTCGCCTGGTGCTGCGCTTGGCCGCGGACCAACCCGTCAGCGGCGAGCTCACGCGCGACTGGATGCAGGCCGCGCCACCGGGGGAGCGCTGATGCGAGTGAAGCGAGCCAAGCAAACCGGTGCCGCGCTGCTGACCGCCCTGCTCAGTGTGGCGCTGATCGCCAGCCTCGCGGGCACGGCGCTGTGGCAGCAGTGGCGGCTGACCGAGGTGGAGGGCAGCGAGCGGGCGCGGCTGCAGGCCGAGTGGGTGCTGCAGGGTGCACTCGACTGGGGGCGGCTGATTTTGCGCGAGGACGCCCGCCAAGGCGGAGAAGACCATTTGGCCGAGCCCTGGGCCTTGCCGCTCAAAGACGCGCGGCTGGCGAGTTTTTTGGCCGCCGACAAAACCGTGCGCGCCGATGCGCTGCTGACCGAGTCCTTTTTGGCGGGCCGCATTGAGGACCTGCAAGGCCGCTTGAATGTGCGCAATTTGGTGGAGGGCAAAGAAGTGTCTGCCGATGACCTGCGCATGTTTGAGCAGCTGTTTGACAGCTTGAGCCTGCCCCAGCCCGAGTTGCGGCAGTTGGCGCTGGGCCTGCGCGATGCGCTGCAAGCGCCCTCCCCTGGGACCCCAGCGGCAGGCTTTGTGCCCCAGCGCGTCGAGCAACTGGAGTGGCTGGGCCTGTCGGCGGCCAGCTTGCAAAAGCTGCGGCCCTTCATCGCCTGGCTGCCCGAGCGCAGCACGGTGAACCTGAACACCGCCTCGGCCGAGGTGCTCAGTGCTTGTGCCACCGAGCTGCCACTGGTGCAAGCCCAGCGCATGGTCGAAGCCAGGCGCCTGCGGCATTGGCGCACGCTGGATGACGCCCACCGCGACGCCGGGGGCAAGCAGGTGTTCGCGAAAAGCGCCAACCGCTTGGCGTTTAACTCGCGTTACTTTCAAATCAGCGGCCAGCTGCGCCAGGCCGAGCATGTGCTGCAAGCCCAAACCCTGGTGCGCCGAGAGGGCCTGAACACCCGCTTGGTGTGGCGCGACCTGCTGGCCTTGCCGCCTGAAGACTTGGCCGTGCTGCGCTGAGCCGCCGGCGGCGGCGGAACTGACGGTGTGGCCGACAATCAAGCTCAAGTTTATTTGGAGTCCATCCCGTGAAGATTGCCACCTGGAACGTCAACTCCCTGACCATACGCCTGCCGCAGGTGCTCGACTGGCTGGCCGCCAACCCCGTCGAACTGCTCTGCCTGCAAGAGCTCAAACTCACCGACGACAAATTCCCGCTGCAGGCCTTGGAAGCGGCCGGCTACGGCCACTGCGCCGTGTTCGGCCAAAAAACCTACAACGGCGTGGCCCTGCTCAGCCGCCTGCCCTTGCAAGCCATTGAGCGCAACATTGGCGGCTTTGAAGACGAGCAAGCCCGCGTGGTGGCGGCCACGGTGAGCACGCCACAAGGGCCCTTGCGTGTGGTCAACGGCTACTTTGTCAACGGCCAAGCACCCGACTCTGACAAGTTCGCCTACAAAATGCGCTGGCTGGACGGTCTGCGCCGCTGGTTGGCCGAGCAAATGAGCGCCCATGGCCCCTTGGTGCTGGTGGGCGACTTCAACATCACGGCCGACGACCGCGACACCCATGACCCCGAGGGACTGCGCGAGACCATTCACCACACCACGGCCGAGCGCGAGCAATTCAAAGCCCTGCTCGCCCTCGGCATGGTCGATGCGTTCCGAATGTTCGAGCAGCCTGAGAAAAGCTACTCCTGGTGGGACTACCGAGAAATGGCATTCAGGCGCAACCGGGGCCTGCGCATAGACCATGTTTTGGTCAGCCAAACGCTGCAGCCCCAGGTCAAAAGCTGCTTGATTGACCGCGCACCGCGCAAAAACGAGCGCCCCAGCGACCATGCGCCTGTGGTGCTGGAGTTGGCAGGGGACTGAACGCTGAGGGTGCAGCCGCGGTGGCAGGTGTCCGGTGGCTGGTGTCAGCACATGCCTTGCGCGGGCCGCTGCCCGCGCTGTGTGGGCCATGCCCAGGGTCTGCCTACTCCAGCCCTAACTCCTGAATCTTGCGCGTGATGGTGTTGCGGCCTATGCCCAGTTTGACGGCGGCTTCAATGCGCCGGCCCCGGGTGTTGAGCAACGCGGTTTGAATCAGCTTGGACTCAAAGCGGCGCGTGAGCACGTCCCACACATCGGTCTGGCCAGCGGCCAGCAGCGTGAGGGCTTCGGATTCAAGCCCGCTCTCCCAGCCGACCACCGAGGTGGTGCTGAACCCCTGTGCCCCGGGGGCAAGTGGGGCTGAAGTTGCAGCCGCAGTGGGCCAACTCTGGGGCAGGTCGCCCGCCGGCACCGCCCCTGGAAGCTCGATCCACTGCGAGATGGGCTGCGGGCTGGCTGGAGCAGGGGTGTGGGCCGCCATCTGCTGCACCTCGGGGGGCAGGTCTTTGGCCTCTATCACCTGCGATGGTGCCATCACGGTGAGCCAGTGGCAGATGTTTTCAAGCTGCCGCACATTGCCCGGAAAATCAAACAAGCTGAGCTGGTGCAAGGCCGCATCGGCAATGCGCTTGGACTCCACGCCGAGCTGCTGGGCGCTTTGCTGCAAAAAGTGGCGGGTGAGCGCGTGCACGTCTTCGCGGCGCTCGCGCAGCGCGGGCAAGCGCAGGCGAATCACGTTCAGGCGGTGGAACAAGTCTTCTCTGAATCCGCCCTCTTTGACGCGCTGCTCCAGGTCTTGGTGGGTGGCGGCGATCACACGCACATTGGCCTTGATGCCGCTGTGCCCGCCCACGCGGTAAAAGTGCCCGTCAGACAGCACACGCAAGAGGCGGGTCTGCAAATCAAAAGGCATGTCGCCAATTTCATCGAGGAACAGCGTGCCGCCGTCGGCCTGCTCAAAGCGGCCCCGGCGCATGGTTTGGGCGCCGGTGAAAGCGCCCCGCTCATGGCCAAAGAGCTCGGACTCCAGCAGGTCTTTGGGGATGGCCGCCGTGTTGATGGCAATGAAGGGGCCGTTGGCACGCGGCGAATGCTTGTGCAGCGCGCGCGCCACCAGCTCTTTGCCCGAGCCCGACTCGCCGGTGATCATCACCGTCACATTGCTTTGCGACAGCCTGCCGATGGCGCGAAACACATCTTGCATGGCTGGGGCCTGGCCCAGCATCTCTGGGGCCTCCGCCATGCGCTCCACCGCCACTTGCTCGCGCTGGCTTTCTTCGACCGCACGGCGAATGAGTTCCACCGCCTTGGGCAAGTCAAAGGGCTTGGGCAGGTATTCAAAAGCGCCCCCCTGAAAGGCCGAGACGGCGCTGTCGAGGTCGGAGTAGGCGGTCATGATGATGACCGGCAAGCCGGGCAAGCGGGCTTTGACCTTGTCGAGCAGGTCCAGGCCCGAGCCGCCGGGCATGCGGATGTCGCTGACCAGCACCTGCGGGCCGTCGCCCTCGCCCGCCAGGTCCAACGCGGTCAGCACTTCTTTGGGGTTGGTGAAACTGCGCGTGGGCAAGCCCTCGCGCAACAAGGCCTTTTCCAACACGAAACGGATGGACTGGTCATCGTCCACGATCCAGATGGGCTTCATGGGGCTTAGGTCCTGTTCTACGGTGCGTCGCCTAACTGGGGCAAACTTCAAGGCAAGGGGATGAGGATCTTGAAGTCCGTGCGGCCCGGTGCGCTCTCGCACTCGATCAGTCCGTGGTGTTGCTGCACAAAGGTTTGCGCCAATGTCAGCCCCAGCCCGGAGCCACCGTCACGCCCTGAGACCAGGGGGTAGAAGATGCGGTCTTTGATCGAGTCAGGAACACCCGGCCCGTTGTCAATGACATGCAATTCCAGTGCCAAGCGATAGCGCTGCTTGCCAAAAGTCACCTGCCGCGCCACCCGGGAGCGAAAAACAATCTCGGCGCTGCCTGCGGCCAGGCGTTCTGCCAGGGCTTGGGCGGCGTTGTGCGCGATGTTGAGCACAGCTTGGATGAGCTGCTCACGGTCGCCCCGAAATTCGGGCAAGGAGGTGTCGTAGTCGCGCACCACTTTGAGGCCGCGCGGAAACTCAGCCAGGATCAGCGAGCGCACCCGTTCGCACACCTCGTGGATGTTCACGTCGCCCACCATGTGCGGCCGGCGGTGCGGGGCCAGCAGGCGGTCCACCAGCGACTGCAGGCGGTCGGCCTCGTGGATGATGACCTGGGTGTACTCGATCAGCTCTTTGGACTCGATCTCCATCTGCAGCAGCTGCGCCGCCCCGCGTATGCCGCCCAGGGGGTTTTTGATCTCGTGCGCCAGGTTGCGGATGAGCTCTTTGTTGGCCTGGGCCTGGTCCACCAGGCGCTCTTCTCGCTCTTGCTTGGCCTGCTGCTCCAGCGGCAGCAACTCCACCACCGCTTCACCGGCCACATCGGTTTGGGCCACCACCACATGCACAGGCACGGGATCATGGCTGGCGCGCTTGAGCCAAGCGTCATAGCGCAGGGCGGCAAACTCGTTGCTGCCCGCGCCCTCCAAGGCATTTTTCAAGACCACAGGCTCGGTGAAACAGTCTGAAAAAGGCTGGCCTTCGATCATGCGCCTGGACATGCCCAAGGCATCTTCCAGGGCCGAATTGGCAAACACCACGCTTCCGTCGGTGCGCACCACCGCCACCAGGGTGGCCAGCAGGTCCAGGGCCTGGAAGCGAGAAGGAGTAGGGGCAGAAGCACTCACGCCTGGCATTTTCACAGATAGACCCGAGGGCACAGGACGCATGCGCACTTGGCGGCTCAAGGTGTGGAGGCCACGGCAGAGGCAGGCAGCCGCGCCAGTTCACGCTGCAGGCTGGCCACATCGGCTTGTTGGCGCACCAAGTCGTCCCGCAGCGCCTGCACCCG
>CANHKH010000174.1 GCA_947460165.1 Comamonadaceae bacterium | reverse complement strand
GGCCATGGCATGAGGCAGAGCGGCTTGGGCAGGCACCGCTGGAGCCGGGCATGGCCGCAGGGCCGGCTGATGCGAGGCGCGTCTTCGTGGCGGGCACTGGCGCTGACCACCGTGCTGGCGCTGATGGTCATGGTGGGCCCCTGGCTGGGCAAGCTGCACCACATCGTGCACTGGCAGGCCGTAGACGCTCAGGTCCATGCCGCCTCCGGCTACGAGCATGCCTTTGGTCAGCACAGCCAGGTCAGTGACTGCCTGTCTTTTGACCAGCTTTGCCTGGGCGCACAGTGGCCTGCGCTGGCCGAGGCTGGTCTGCCTGAGCTGTTCCCACCGGCACCCGCCTGGCCCAGCGTGGCTGCGGTCCCGGCCAGACCCTTTGCCGCCTTCAGGGCCAGAGCACCCCCAGGCCGACTCGCTTGAGTGAGTCCTTTTCGGCCACGCTGAGCGCGTGGCTGAGCCTGTCTGTGGTTTTTTTATTCTGGAACTGTCATGAACTTGTGTGCGTCACACGGGCGGTCATTTGCCGTCCCCCCTCTTTGCTTTTCTTTGTGTGTTTTCACGGCCTGCTTGCAGTCACACGCCCAACCGGCGAGCGATGCCGCCAGCCCGCCCCAGCGTCTCAATGAGGTCATCGTCACTGGCAACCCGCTGGGCTCTGCTGCCCCCGTGGCGCCGGCCAGCAGTTTGCGCGGCGTGCCCTTGTTGCTGCGTTCGAAGTCCACCTTGGGTGAAACGCTCGATGGCCTGCCCGGCGTCAGCAGCAGCTACTTTGGCCCCCATGCGAGCCGGCCTGTGATTCGCGGTCTGGAGGGCGACCGCATCCGCATCTTGTCCAACGGAGGCGGCTCGCAAGACCTCTCGGGCCTGAGCCAAGACCATGCGGTGGGCATGGACCCGCTGAGCGCCGAGCGCATCGAGGTGTTGCGCGGCCCGGGGGCTTTGCTGTATGGCGGCAGTGCCGTGGGCGGGGTGGTCAATGTGATTGACAACCGCATTGCCCGCGAGCCGCAGTTCGATGCGAAAGGCGGCGTCAGCGGCAAGGCCGACTTCAGTGCCGCCACCGGCAACCGAGAACGCGCCACCGGGGTGCTGGTGGAGGCGGGCAACGAGCGCTACCAAGTGCATGTGGATGCTTTTCATCGCCAGTCTGGCGATGTGTCCGTTCCCAGGTCCTTGCCTTGCGAGAAAAACGGGCTGATTCGCAGCCGTCAACGCATGTGCAATTCGGCCAACCAAGCCGATGGCGGGGCGGTGGGCCTGAGCTGGTTTGGCCAGCACGCCTATGTGGGCTTGTCGGCCAGCACCTTCCGCAGCGACTATGGCGTGGTGGCCGAGGACGAGGTGAGCATTGGCATGCGCTCTGAGCGCTACACCTTGGAGGGCGAGCTGCGCCAGGTCTCGGCTGGGATTGAGACCTTGAGCTGGAGCCTGGGCCACAGCGACTACGCCCACACCGAACGCTCACCCGACGAGCTCACCCGCTTTGCCAACCGTGGCAGCGAGTTTCGCGTGCAAGCCCGGCATGCGCCTTGGGGGGGCTGGCAAGGTGTGATTGGCCTGCAGCTCGATGGCGCCCGCTTCAAGGCCGTGGGCGAAGAGGTGTTTGCCCCGCCCAGCAAGACCGACCAACAAGCGGTGTTCTTGTACGAAGAGCGGGCCATGGCCTGGGGCAAGCTCACGGCGGGAGGCCGCTTGGAAAGCGTCAAGGTGGAGTCTTTGGGCGGCGGCGAGCAGTTTGTTCAGGGCAAGCGCAACTTTGCGCCCAAGAGCATGGCTTTGGGCGCGCTGCGCCAGTTGCCAGGCGGCTGGCAGCTGAGCAGCCACCTGTCCTACAGCGAGCGTGCGCCCCGCGACTATGAGCTGTTTGCCAACGGCCCCCATGTGGCCACCGCAGCCTTTGAGCAAGGCGATGCCAGCCTGGGCAAGGAGCAGTCCAGCCAAGTGGACGTGGGTGCCCAGTGGCGCTCTGGCGCCCACCGCTTTGCCGCCAATGTGTACCTGAACCGCTTTTCCAACTACATCTCGCTGATGCCCACGGGGGGCGTGCAGGACGGCTTGGACGAATTCAAGTACCGGCAGGTGCCCGCCCTGTTCCGTGGGCTTGAGTTGTCAGGGCAAAGGCGGCTGATGGAGGGCCTGCACACCCTGGATCTGGGCCTGAAGGCCGACATGGTGCGCGCCGTCAATCGAGCTTCTGGCGAGCCTTTGCCGCGCATGGCGCCTTGGCGGGTGGGCGCCAGCTTGAACTGGACGCAGGCGGCCTGGACGGCCAGCTTGGGGGCAGACCATGTGGGTGCACAACTGCGGGTGCCGCCCACGGCGGGCGGTCAGCGGCCGGGCACCACCGAGGCTTACACGCTCTGGAATGCCGCTGCCACTTACCGCCACCAAGCCGGTCCAAGCCAGCTGCTGTGGTATGCCAGGCTGGACAACCTCACCGACGCCTTGGCCTACAGCGCCACCTCGGTGCTGACCACCACGGTCTTCCCCAAAGCGCCCTTGCCGGGCCGCAGCCTGAGGGTGGGTGTGCGGCTGGCTTTTTGAACGCTGCGCGTGCGGCCTGCGCCTAAAGGGGCAGGCCGCAGTGGCGGGCTAACATCTGGCCCATGAATTGGATGGTTCTTGAGTCTATGGCCCCCGTGGCCCTGCTGATAGGCACGGGGGTGGCAGCCGGCAAACTCGGTTGGGTCAAGCAAGAGGCGGTCAAGGGCTTGTCTGACTTGGTTTTTTTGCTGCTCACCCCGGCGCTGATGTTTCGCACCATGGGCCAGGTGCGCGTGGAGCAGCTGGACTTCACGCCAGTGGCGGCCTACTTTGCGGGCATCGCTGTGCTGTTTGCCGGCATTGTGCTGGGGCAGGGTTTTGGCCGGCGCGCGGTGGTGTTGGCCCTGGCGGGCACCTACTCCAACGCCGTGATGGTGGGCACGGCCCTGGTCAGCTTGGTGTTTGGTCCCCAGGGCTTGGTGACCTTGCTCACCCTCATTTCAGTGCATGCCTTGGTGATGCTGACCCTGACCACCTTGGTGCTTGAATGGGCGGTGCAGCGCGACCAGGCGATGCAGACTTCGACGCGTTGGCGTGGGCTGTGCTTGACCGTGGGGCGGGCGCTCAAGTCCACGGTCTTGCACCCGGTGCCCCTGCCTATTTTGTTGGGCCTGGCTTTTGCGCAAACCGGCTTGGTGCTGCCGCAGGTCATCGACAAACCGCTGGCCTTGCTGGCCCAGGCCTTTGCGCCCCTGGCCTTGGTGCTGGTGGGCGTGACCTTGGCTTTTACCCGGGTGGGCTCCCACTGGCGCGGGGCCTTGGCCTTGACGGGCGTGAAAAACCTGCTCCACCCGCTCTTGGTGTGGATGTTTTGCGCGCTGCTTGGCGTACAGGGCCTGCCGGCCACCGTGATGGTGCTGACCGCTGCCCTGCCCATCGGTGCGAATGTGTTTTTATTTGCCCAGCGCTATGGCGTGGCCCAGGACCTGGTCACCGCCAGTGTGGCCGTGTCCACCGCCTCAGCCTTGGTCACGCTGACGGCGGTGTTGATGCTGCTGTCGTGATGGCTTTTGGGGGGCTCACCAGCCGAGAGAGGCTGGCACAGGGCTGTGCGGCTTCACTGTGAAATTTGCCGCGCCAGTTCCACCTGCCACTCAAAGTAGCGCTGGAAACTGAAGGCCAGGCTGCCAATCAGGGCGGTGGTGCCCATCAGCAAACCCACCACCAAGGCCAGCACCGTCAGCCAGCCGGTTTGGCCTGCGGCGGGTTGGTCTTGCGCATCGACGGGCGTGGCATTGAAGCGGGCATTCCATTTTTCACAGCTGGCCAGGCCATACACAATGGCATTGAGCGCACAGGCCGCGATGGTGAAACCCACCAGGGGAATCAAAATCCAACTCCAGTGGTCGTCCAGGCCCAGGGTGCGGGCGCGCATCACGCCATACAGCCCCAAGGCGGTGGGAATGGGCAGCAACCAGCCCAGGGCGTCGGCCTTGCCGAACAAATAAAAGCGGTGCAGGCCCAAGGGCCCGCCCAACAGGGTCAACCAAGCGCTCAGTGTCTTATTTTTCATGAACAAGCAGTCTAGGCCCAGCGCCGCCGGTGTGGCGGGCTAGGGGGCTTTGGCCGCAGAATTGGCAGGGCTGATGTCTGCAGGGCTGCGGTCGCCTGCACCCAGCACTTTTTCCATCAGCACCACATCCAGCCAACGCTCGAACTTCCAGCCACAGGACTTGAGCACCCCCACCGGCGTAAAGCCCAGCGCTTGGTGCACGCCAATGGAGCCGGCGTTGCCCGAGTCGCCAATCACCGCAATCAGCTTGCGTATGCCGGCCTGCTCGGCTTGTGTGGCCAGGGCCTGCAGCAAAGTCCGTCCCAGGCCGCGCCGTTGGGCCTGGGGGGCCACATAAATAGAATCTTCGGCCGAAAAACGGTAGGCCGGCCGCGGCTTGAACCAATTGCAGTAAGCAAAGCCCAGCACCTGGCCTGCTTCTTCGGCCACCAAGTAAGGCAGGCCCTTGGCGCGCACATCAGCCCAGCGCTGCGTCATGTCGGCCAGCGTGGGTGGCTCGGTCTCAAAAGTGCCTGTGCCGTGCAGCACATGGTGGGCGTAAATGGCCGTGATGGCAGGCAAGTCGTCGGGCGTGGCGGGTCTGAGCATCATGGGCATGGCGGGTGCGGCGCAGTCTGTAGATGGGAGCTGCGCACGGTGGCTATAATGGAAGGCTTTGCAGCATTTCGCTGGCCGGGTGGCCATGTCGTGTGTCTCAAGCGCTGCAGAAATTTAATGGGGTTTATTTTTGAACCCCACCACCCAAGGATAAATCATGGTCGTTGTTCGACTTGCACGTGGCGGTTCCAAGCACCGTCCTTTTTTCAATATTGTTGTGGCTGACAAACGCGTCCGCCGCGATGGTCGTTTCATTGAGCGTCTGGGTTTTTACAACCCCACCGCCAAGTCGACCGAAGAGGGTCTGCGCGTGGCCCATGACCGCCTGAGCTATTGGGTGGGCGTGGGTGCCCAGGTGTCCCCCACGGTGGAGCGCTTGGTCAAGCAAGCCGCCGCCAAGGTGGCCGCTGCAGCCTGATTGCCTCGCCCATGCCTGACTTTCAATCGTCGGCCCTGCCGGACGATGCCATCGAAGTCGGGCGTGTGCAAGACGCCTGGGGCGTCAAAGGCTGGGTCAAGGTGCTGGCGCACAGCGCCGAGCCGCAAGCCCTCTTAGATGCCAAAGCCTGGTTCCTCCAGGCCCCTGAAGCCCGGTTTCGCCCGGGCTTTTCGGCTTTCAAGGGCACCGTGTCGCTGCAGATTGAAGAGTGCAAAGTGCATTCCGATTCGGTGGTGGCCAAAATTGAAGGCATCAACGACCGCACGGCGGCCGAAGCCTTGAAAGGCACGCGCATCAGCTTGCCACGCAGCGCTTTTCCAAGCACAGGCCAAGACGAGTACTACTGGGTGGACCTGCTGGGCCTGGAAGTCCTCAACCGCGAGGGCGTCAACTTGGGCCAAGTGCGCGACCTGGTGGCCACCGGCCCGACCTCGGTCTTGGTGGTGGAGTACCCCGCGCCTGCGGGTGAGGACGGCCAGCCCCGGCATGCCGAGCGCATGATCCCTTTTGTCTCTGCCTACGTGGATGCGGTGGACCTGCCGGCCAAGCGCATCACGGTGGACTGGCAGCCCGACTACTGAGCAGCGTTTGCCGTCAGGCCGCTGATGCTTCATGCGTTTTGACCTCATCACCTTGTTCCCGGAGATGTTCGAGCCCTTCACCCGCAGCGGCGTGACGCGGCGCGCTTACGAGTCGGGTTTGGTCGATCTGCGGGTTTGGAATTTGCGCGACTTTGGCGAGGGCGCGTACCGCCGGGTCGACGACCGCCCATTTGGCGGCGGGCCTGGCATGGTCATGCTTGCCGAGCCCTTGTTTCAGTGCTTGAGCGCCATTCGGGCAGACCGCGCGGATGCGGCGCCCGTGGTGCTGTTTTCTCCCGTGGGCCGGGCCCTGGACCATGGCGCCGTGGCCGGTTGGGCGAGCAGCGCGGGCGCTGTGTTGGTTTGCGGCCGCTATGAGGGCTTGGACCAGCGTTTTGTGGACGCCCATGTGGACGTGCAGATCAGCTTGGGCGACTTTGTGCTCTCTGGCGGTGAAATCGCCGCCATGGCTTTGCTGGACGCCGTGGCCCGCTTGCAGCCTGGCGTGCTCCATGACGACGGCAGCCACCAGCAAGACAGTTTCAACCCTGCCCTGGACGGCTTGCTCGATTGCCCGCACTACACCCGGCCCGAGGTCTGGCGTGAGGCGGCGGTGCCCCAGGCGCTGATGTCCGGCCACCACGCGCACATTCAGGCCTGGCGCCGCCAGCAAAGCTTGCAACTGACGGCCAGTACCCGCCCTGAGTTGCTGGTGCAAGCGCGCGAGGCCGGGCTGCTCGGCCGCGCCGACGAGGCATTTTTGGCCGGCCTTCAGCCCTCTACCCTGTCTCAGCCGTGATGGGCTACACTAGAGGGCTTTTCGGTCCTCTGGCGGCCACTGCAAGCACAAAGCTTTTGACAGTTCCTTGAGAACATCAAAGCTTTTGCATTTGCGGTCTTTAGCGCAGCGCGTGCATGAACGAAAAAGAAAACTGAGAGAGCCTCATGAATTTGATCCAGACCCTTGAGCAAGAAGAAATTGCTCGCTTGAACAAAACCATTCCTGTCTACGCCCCCGGCGACACGGTGATCGTCAGCGTCAACGTGGTGGAGGGCACCCGCAAGCGTGTGCAGGCCTTTGAAGGCGTGGTGATTGCCAAGCGCAACCGCGGCTTGAATTCGAGCTTCATTGTTCGCAAGATCTCCAATGGCGAAGGCGTGGAGCGCACCTTCCAGGTGTACAGCCCCCTGATCGCCAAGATCGAAGTCAAGCGCCGCGGTGATGTGCGCCGTGCCAAGCTGTACTACCTGCGCGAGCGCAGCGGCAAGTCGGCCCGCATCAAGGAAAAGCTGGGCGCCAAGGCGGCCTGATGTTCTGAGCCAAGCCTGTCTTGGCGGCCATCGAAAGCCTGAGCCCGAAAAAGCCGCTGTTTCAGCGGCTTTTTCTTTGGAGTTTTT
>CANHKH010000173.1 GCA_947460165.1 Comamonadaceae bacterium | reverse complement strand
TGCTGCTTGATGGTCACCAGCGGCAGCTCAATGAGCGAGCGGGTCAGCGCCTGCAAGCGCTTGGAGCCGCTGGCCTGCAACAAAATATCGTGGAACTTGGTGTTGCTGACCTGGAACTGGGCAAAGCGCTGGGCGTCAGACTCGGCGGGTGCGGCCAGTTGGCGATCAATCTCAGAGGCCAGCTCGGCCATGGCGTCCCAATGCTCGGGCCGACCATGGACGGCGGCCAAGGCGGTGGCATGGCCTTCGAGCACCGCGCGCAGCTGAAAAATTTCGTCCACCTCGGTGTTGCTGAATTCGGTGACAAATGTGCCTCGGTTCGCCTCAATGCGAATCAAGCCCTCACCGGCCAGCCGGCGCAGACAGTCCCGGATGGAGGTGCGCGAGACGCCCACCCGCTGGGCCAATTCTTCTTCAAGCAAGCGCGCACCCGGCGGAAAACCGCCGTCCAGCACCAGCTGGCGTATGGTGTCGTAGGCAAGGCTGCTGGCGCGGGTCATGGGGATCAATATACCGGCATTGTGTACATGTGCAAGAGAAGGAATTCCCGCATGCCTTTGTTTTTTCAAGCCCCCTGCCCGTGTCCGGGCCGCCTCTGCGCCCAGACATTGAGCACCGACAGGCCCTTAAAAATAGAAATAAACCTTTGTTTATCAAGGGTTTATTTCTATTTTCAAGGTCTTCATGTCAGTCTGACCCTGGGCATGGAGTGGATCACCCCAACTGGTATTTACCCGTATTTTTTCAAAAGGTCTGTCCCACCGCCCACCAAGTTGTGTACATTGAAGGCCATTTCTTTTCGGATCTCCTACCCATGATGAACACACAAGTCCTGATCTCCGGTGCCGGCCCCGTGGGCCTGGTCAGCGCCCTGGTGCTGGGCCAAGCTGGGGTCCACGTCACCGTGCTGGAGGCCGCCGCCTCGCTGAGCATGGACCTGCGCGCCTCCACCTTTCACCCGCCCACCCTGGACATGCTGGCCCGCTACGGCCTGACTGACAAACTCATCAGCATGGGCCTGGTGGCGCGCTACACCCAGCAACGCGACCGCCAAGAGGGCGTGGTGGCCGAGTTCGACATGAACTTGCTCCATGCCGATGTGGACCACCCCTTTCGCCTGCAGTGCGAGCAGTGGAAGCTGACGCAGCTCATCAAAGAGCAGCTCGATGCCATGCCGCATGTGAAGCTTCTTTTTTCCACACAGCTCGATGCGGTGACGCAAACGGCCGACAAGGTCCATGCCACCTTCAGCTGCGAGGGCGAAAGCCAAGCCATCACAGCCGACTACATGATTGGTGCTGACGGCTCGCGCAGCGCCACCCGCCGCTCGCAAGACATTGAGTTCGAGGGCTTCACCTACCCCGACCGGTTTTTGGTGATCTCCACCGACTTTGAATACGCCGACCACATGCCCAAGCTGTCCTACGTGAACTACTGCTCTGACCCGCAGGAGTGGTGCGTGCTGCTGCGCGTGCCCACGCTGTGGCGCGTGCTGTTTCCCACCAAGCCCGAGGAGACGGACGCGCAGGTCATGAGCGACGAGGCCGTGCAAGCGCGTCTTCAAAACCTCTTGCCCCAACCCCAGCCCTACAAAACCATACACCGCACGCTCTACAACGTGCACCAGCGGGTGGCCAAGACATTCAGCCGCGGCCGCGTGTTTTTAGCTGGCGACTCCGCCCACATCAACAACCCCCTGGGTGGCATGGGCATGAATGGCGGCGTGCATGACGCCATGAACCTGTCGCTCAAGCTGCTGCAAGTCATTCAAGAGGGCCAAGACGCCAGCCTGCTGGACCGCTACGAGCGCCAGCGCCGCACCATCGCCATTGAATACATCAACGCCAGCACGGCGCGCAACTACCGTGAAATTGAAGAGCGCGACCCGGTGGCCCGCAAGCGCACGCAAGACGATTTGCGCGCCACCTGCGCCGACCCGGTGCGCGCCCGCGAGTACCTGCGCAAAACCTCCATGATCGACGCGCTCGAGCGCGCCGAAGCCATTGCCTAAAGAGAAAAGACCCTCCCCATGATGCACAACGGAATTTCCCAAGTCAGTGGCGCCCAACGCCGCGCCCGCCTGGCCGAGCGCTTCAAGCAAGGCTCGCTGGTGGTCGCCCCTGGCGTGTTTGAAATGATCTCGGCCAAAATGGCCGACGCCATGGGCTTTGACGCCCTCTACATGACGGGCTACGGCACCGTGGCCTCCTACCTGGGCTTGCCTGACGCGGGCCTGGCCAGCTACACCGACATGGTGGGCCGCGTGCAGCAGTTCGCCAGCATCACCACCACGCCCATGATTTGCGACGGCGACACCGGCTACGGCGGCATGCTCAACGTCATGCACACGGTGCGCGGCTATGAAAACGCAGGCGCCTGCGCCATCCAGCTGGAAGACCAGGAATTCCCCAAAAAATGCGGCCACATGCTGGGCCGCCTGGTGGTGCCCGCCGAGCAAATGGTCGACAAAATCCGCGTGGCTGTGGAGACGCGGAGCGACCCTAACTTTCTCATCATCGCCCGCACCGACGCCCGCACCACCCACGGCCTGGATGAAGCCCTGCGCCGCGCCGAGATGTACGCCCGCGCTGGCGCCGACCTGCTGTTTGTAGAAAGCCCAGAATCAGTCGAAGAAATGCAGATCATTTGCAAAAACTTTGACCTGCCCCTGGTGGCCAACATGGTGGAAGGCGGCCGCACACCCGTGCTGTCCAAGCAAGAGCTGCAAGAGCTGGGCTACGGCCTGGCCATCTTCCCAGCGGCGGCGTTCTTGGCCGCAGGGGCTGCGTTTGAATCGGTCTACCAGACCATCCAACAAACCGGCTCCTCGGTCGGCGCCCAGGCCCCTCTGTACAACTTCGGCCGCTTCTCGCAGCTCATGGGTTTTGACTGGGTGCAAAAGTTCGACGCCACCCACGCGCCCAAAGAATGAGCTTTGCCCCCCCAACTTCCTCCCTCCCCTTCTGGGGGAGGGCCGGGGTGGGGACATCGCGTGGCTCCACCGTTTCCTCACGCGTGCCCCTCTCCCCAGCCCTCTCCCCAGAGGGGCGAGGGAGCAAAGCAAAAGTCCCCGACTTCCTCCCTCCCCCTCCGGGGGATGGCCGGGGTGGGGTCATCGCGTGGCACCACCGTTTCCTCACGCGTGCCCCTCTCCCCAACCCTCACCCCAAAGGGGAGAGGGAGCCAAGACACCCCCTCACCACCCGAGCTCAAGCATGAACAAACACGACATTTACCGCCACCAAGGCCTGGGCGGGCGCAGCGGCATAGGCCACAAGTGCGCGCTCATCTTGGTCGACTTCGTCAACGGCTTTGTGGACTTCGACCAACTCGGCGGCCCGCACATTGAAGCCGCGGCCAACCACACCGTGGCGCTGCTCGCGCACTTTCGCCAGCACCACCTGCCGGTGGTGCACACCCGTGTGGTGTTTGAAGCCGACGGTGCCAACACCAACATCTTTGCCCTGCGTGTGCCGCCGCTGCAAAAACTCACCGAACACGCGCCCGGCTCGCAAATCGTGCCGCAGCTCCAACCTGTGGCGGGCGAATGGGTGATCCGCAAGCAATCGGCCTCGGCCTTTTTTGAAACAGGTCTGGCCGGCTGGCTGCTGCAGCGCGGCGTGGACACCGCCGTCATCACCGGCTGCACCACCAGCGGCTGCGTGCGTGCCTCCGTGGTCGACGCCATGCAGCACAACCTCAGAACCCTGGTCATCAGCGATTGCGTGGGCGACCGGGCCATGGAGCCGCACGAGGCCAATTTGTTCGACATGCAGCAGAAATACGCGGATGTGATGAGCCGCGACGAATTCATCACGCAACACCAGGCCCTCGTGGCAAGGAGCTAATTCATGGACCACCTCGGCTACCGCAAAAAAATGGGCACGCTTGGCCCTTCTACCAACACCATCGTGCAGCCTGACTTTGACGACCTCAGGCCCGTGGGAGTGACCAACCACTACAGCCGCATCGCCATTCCCAACAACCCGGTGAACGACAACGAGAGCTTTCTCAAGCTGGTGGCCAACATCAACAAAACCACGCTGGAAGCGGTGGACGTGCTGCGCAGTTGTGAGATGGACTACATGGTCATGGGCATGTCGGCCGCCACCTTTTGGAACGGCCGCGATGGCGCCAGCACCTACCTGACCATGATGCAAGAGCGTGCCCAGGTGGGTGTGTCTTGCGGCTCCTTTGCCACCGAGGCGGCGCTCAACGTCTACAAGGCCAAGCGCATTGCCTTTTTGTCACCCTACTTTGAGGTGGCCAACGCACAGGTGCGCCGCTTCTACCAAGACTGCGGCTTCACGGTGGTGCGCGACATTTGTCTGCAGCGGCCCAGCCCGGTGCTGATAGCCCACGCCACCGACGAGATCTGCCGCAAAGCCATTTTGGAGCTCGACGGCGACGACGTGGACGCCATTGTTCAGGTCGGCACCAACTTGTCCATGATTCGGCTGGCTGCTGCGGCCGAGCTGTTTTTGGGCAAACCCGTGATTGCCATCAACACCGCCACCTACTGGCACGCACTGCGGGCTGTGGGCATCCAGGACAAAAAAGCCGGCTTTGGCCATCTGATGGAACACCATTGAACCGAGCTTGCGCCCGGCCTTGCCCCGCGTTTTAAGGAACTGAACATGCAACGTCGACAACTGCTCGCCACCAGCGCTGCGCTGGCTGGCTCAGCCGCCCTGCCCGCTTGGGCCCAAAGCTACCCCAGCAAAACCGTGCGCATCATCGTGCCGGCCTTGGTGGGCAGCGCCGATGTGTTTGCCCGTGCCCTGGCCCAACGCCTGACGCCGGTGCTGGGCCAGACCGTGATGGTCGAGCAAAAGCCGGGCGCTGGCACCAACATTGGCAACGACTTTGTGGCCAAGGCTGCCCCCGACGGCCACACCTTGCTCATCAACGGCCTGCCGCTGGTGACCAACTCGGCGCTGTTCACCAGCTTGCCTTACAACGCCATGCGCGACCTGGTGCCCGTGATCGAGGTGGCCGAGGTCACCAACGTGGTCACCGTGCACCCCAGCCTGAATGTCAGCTCGCTCAAAGAGCTGGTGCAACTGGCCAAGAACGACCCCAACCGCTTTAACCACGGCACGCCAGGCGCGGGCAGCTCTGGCCACCTGTCGGCCGAGTTGCTCACGGTCAAAACCGGCGCCAAGTTCACCCATGTGCCCTACCAAGGCAACGCCCAAGCCACCAACGACCTGGTCAGCGGCGTGCTGCAAGTCGGCTTTGTGAACCTGCCTGTGGCGCTGCAACTGGTCAAAGCAGGGCGCCTCAAAGCACTGGCCGTGACCGGCACCCGCCGCACGCCTTTGCTGCCCGATGTGCCCACCGTCAACGAGGCGCTGGGCATCAACGACTATGAATTGGTCGGCTGGTTCGGCATTTTGGCGCCAGCCAAAACCCCGCCCGAGGTGGTGCAGCGACTGAACACCGAGATCAACAAAATCATGAGTGACCCCAGCTTGCTCGAGATCATCCGCGGCGCCGGCGGCGACCCCTTGGGCGGCACGTCCGCCGTGTTTGAAAGCCGCATGCGGCGCGACGAGGCGCGGCTCGGTGAGGTGATACGCCTGTCAGGGGCCAAGGCCAACTGAGCTTGGGGGATGGGCTGGCGCCCTGGTGGACGCTGGCGGCCCATGGGCAAGTCCGGTCTGAGCCGCAGGCCTGCGGCTCACTCAATTTTGGCTTGTTTGAGCAGCTGAGCCACATAGGCATTGCGCCTGGCATTGAAGACAGACTCTTGCACCTGCGGTTTGGCTTGCTCAAAACTGGGCACCTTGTAGGCGCGCTTGTCTTCCACTTTCACGATCTGCCAGCCGACAGGCGTCTGTATGGGCGCCACAGAGACCGCGCCTTTGCTCATGTTGGCCACCACATTGCCCAGGGGCGGCACCAGTTGTACCGGCAGCAACCAACCCAGGCTGCCGCCTGTTTTTCCGCTGTTGTCGATGGACAAGGTTTTGGCCAGCTGCTCAAAAGGCTGGCCGGCGCGCAGCTGCTTCAAGGCGTCCAGCGCTTGTTCCTGCGTGGCCAGCACGATGTGGCTGATCAGGCACTCTTGCGCATCGGCCAGGGCATCGACTTGCCTTTGGTAGTCGGCCTTGAGCATGTCTTCCGTGATGGGGTTGCTGGCAAAGTGGGCGTTCACCAAAGCGTCGGCCATCAGATTGTTGCGCAGCAATGACAGCCTTTGAACAAACACCGGGTCTTTGTCCAGGCCCAGGCGGCGTGCTTCTTGTGCCAAAACCTCTTTGGCGATCAATTCATTTTTCAGGCTCGCCCTCAGCTCAGGCGTGTCTTTGAGCCCTTGCTGCACACCGCTGGCTGCGAGTTGCTCCAAAGCCAAAGCTGCAATCGGCGTGCCGTTGACGCTGGCAATGGGAGGGGCAGTTTGCGACCATGACACACAAGGGCTGGCCAAACCAGCCAAACAAAACACAGCCGCCGACAGGCTCAGTGGGGAACGCATCAAAAAACCTCATCAAAGTGACAAAAACGGCGAATGCCGCGAAAAAAGGGTCGTCAACCCAAGACACGCCAAATCATAGGCCGGTCGCACCAGGCAATTTGCAGTTTTTATCATTTTTAAGACACAAAGGAATGACGATTCCACGGATCCTGCTCTGCGGCGAGCCGAAACCACTTCACCGCCTCTGCGTCGTTTTGAGCCATCTGAAACCCCACCTTTGCGCCCCACCTAAAATCCCCCAGGTGACAAACACCCCCACCCCCCGCCGCGCCATTCAAGAACTCCCAGACGAGCTCATCAGCCAAATTGCCGCGGGCGAGGTGGTGGAACGCCCCGCCTCGGTGGTTCGTGAGTTGGTGGACAACGCGCTGGACGCAGGGGCCACCGAGGTGGTGGTGCGCCTGTCGACCGGCGGCGTGCGGCTCATACGCATTGAAGACGACGGCATGGGCATTCGCCGCCAAGAATTGCCCGTGGCGCTCAAGCGCCACGCCACCAGCAAAATTGCGTCGCTCGACGACTTGCAAAACGTCAGCACCATGGGTTTCAGGGGGGAGGCGCTGGCCGCCATCAACTCCATTGCCGACATGAGCTTGCTCTCGCGCACGGATGATGCCGAGCATGGCTGGCAGCTCGACGGCC
>CANHKH010000172.1 GCA_947460165.1 Comamonadaceae bacterium | reverse complement strand
GCTGGGAGACAGCCGCTACATCGCCGAAGACGGCGCCGCCGCCGTGGAGGTGGATTACGAGCCCCTGCCCGTGGTGGCCGATGTTCATTCAGCGCTGTTGCCGGATTCACCCAAGGTCAGGCTGGAAGCCCCCAGCAATGTGCTCAAGGTATTTCAGGTCGGCTACGGCGACTGCGAGGCGGTGTTCCGCGATGCGCCGCATGTGTTTCGTGAAAAGTTCAGCCAGCACCGCGGCGGGGCCCACCCCATGGAAGGGCGCGGTCTGCTGGCGCATTACGAGCCGCAGCACGGCGCCTTGATGATCTGGGCCTCCACCCAAATGCCGCATGAACTGCAATTCACGGTGGCCAGGGCCCTGGGCCTGCAAGACTCCATGGTGCGCGTCACCGCGCCCGATGTGGGCGGTGGTTTTGGCGCCAAGTTCGTGATCTACCCCGAAGAAATTGCCGTGGCCGCGGCCGCCTTCCACTGCAAGCAACCCGTCAAATGGGTGGAAGACCGGATGGAGCACTTTCTGTCGGCCATCCAGGAGCGTGACCAGTTCTGGGAGGTCGAGATCGCCTGCAGCGGCAGTGGCCAGGTGCTGGGCATACGCGGCAGCATGCTGCACGACCAGGGGGCTTACACGCCGCAGGGCATCAACTGCGCCTACAACGCCAGCACCGCCGTCACCGGCCCTTACTCGGTGCCCGCCTTCCACATGGACGTGAAGGTGGTGCAAACCAACAAGCCTTATGTGATCCCAGTGCGTGGCGCAGGCTACCCCCAGGGCACCTTTGTGATGGAGCGCCTGCTCGACCGCGCGGCCCGCGAGCTGGGCATGGGCCGCGCGCTGATTCGCGAGCGCAACCTGGTTCCCAAAGAGAAGATGCCCTACACCAAGCCGCTCAAGGCGCGCTCAGGCCGGCATTTGGTGCTCGACAGCGGCGACTACCTGGGCGCCCAGCAAGCGGTGCTCCAGGCCGTGGACCATGCCGGGTTCAGGCAGCGCCAGCAGGCCGCGCGGGCGCAGGGCCGCTACATCGGGCTGGGCTTTGCCCACGGCGTCAAGGGCACAGGCCGCGGGCCGTTTGAATCGGGCAGCGTGCGTGTGTCGGCCAATGGGCGCATCACCGTGGCCACAGGCGCCATGGCCATGGGCCAGGGCCTGAACACCGCCATGGCCCAAATTGCAGCCCAGGCCCTGGCCGTGCCGGTGACCGACGTGCATGTGATCTCGGGCGACACCGCCCACATCTCCATGGGCATAGGCGGCTTTGCCAGCCGCCAGACCGTGACGGCCGGCTCCTCGGTCCACCTGGCGGCGCTGGAGGTGGCGGCCAAGATCCGGCGCGCAGGCGCGCACATGCTGCAGGTGCCCGAGAGCGAGTTGCACCTGGCCGATGGCGCCGTGGTGCACAGCGCTGATGCGTCTCGGCGCGTGAGCTACGGCGACATCGCCAGGGTCTTGCGCGGCATCCCGGGCTACGACCTGCCGCCTGGGGTGGGTGCCGGGCTGGAGGCGGTGGTTCACTGGGAGCCGACCGACATGGCTTACGTGCACGGCTTTCATGCCTGCGAGCTGGAGGTCGATCTCGTCACCGGCGGCGTCAGGCTGCTGCGCTACCTGGCCATGCACGACAGCGGCACACTGATCAACCCCATGATTTGCGAGGGCCAGATCCATGGCGGCATCGTCCACGGCATTGGCAATGCCTTGTTTGAATACATGCGCTACGACGATCAAGCCCAGCCCCAGAGCGTGACCTTGGCGGACTACCTCATGACCACGGCCACCGAAGTGCCGCGGCTGGAAGTCATGTTCACCCAAAGCCCGGCCCCCAGCAATCCGCTGGGTGTCAAGGGCGTGGGCGAGGCCGGCACCATCCCCGTGACTTCAGCCATCGCTTCTGCCATTGATGACGCCTTGCGCGACTTCAAGGTGAGCGTGACCCAGATCCCTGTGGACCCCGTGTGGCTGGCTGGGCAAATGGCGGCCGCTGAGCGCGCAGCCCACGGCCAGCCGGCCCCCTGAGTTGTTGCTTGTTTTTGTGCTTGATCCTTTTTGAAGGGAACCTATCGAATGTCAGTCAAATTCCGGAGTATTTTTGTGGGCCTGCTGGCCTCGCTGGTCTCCCAGGTCTGTCTTGCACAGGCCTCGTTTCCGAGCAAGCCGGTTCGCCTGATCGTGACCTTCAGCCCAGGTGGCGCGGCAGACCAGAGCGCGCGCTTGCTGGCCGACAGGCTGGCCGAGCGCTGGAAGCCCCAAAGCGTGGTGGTGGAAAACATCATCGGTGCTGGCGGCAACGTGGGCGCGGAGGTGGTTTTTCGCGCACCCGCCGACGGTCACACCCTGCTGATGGTGAGCAACACCCATGCGATCAATCGGGTGATCTTCGCCAAAACCCCGTTTGACATCACCAAAGACTTCGAGCCCATAGGCATGGTCAGCTCCTCGGCCATTGTGGTGGCGGTCAATCCCAAGGCCAAGGTCACCGATCTGCGCGGACTGGTTGCACGCATGGACCAGGAAAAAGGTGAAATGAACTACCTGACCTGCGGCGTGGCCACGGCCCACCATTTCGCGATGGAGCTGATCAAGGACGCAGTCAAGCAAAAGGCCACGCATGTGCCGCACAAGGGCTGCGGTCCCGCCGTGTTTGACGCCGTGGCCGGTCAGGTGGACACCGTGATCGCCACCATGCCCGCTGTGCTGCCCTTCATCAAGCAAGGCAAGCTCGTGCCCCTGGCGGTCACCTCCAAGGCCCGCTCCGACTCTGCCCGCGACATTCCCACCGTGGCCGAGTCGGGCATTGCCTCCCTGGCGAACTTCGAGGTCGAGAACTACTACGGCCTGGCCGCCCCCGCTGGCACGCCCAGGGACGTGCTGGCAAAAATTCGCGCTGACCTGAGCGCAGTGCTGGCAGCGCCCGAGACCAAGGTGCGCTTTGCCAACGCCGGGCTGGATTTGTTCGTGGTCGATGGCGCGGGCATGGGCGAGATCCTCAAGGCCGATGTGGTCAAGTACCGCCGGGCGGTGCAGACCGCCGGCATCAAGGCCGAATAAGGCTCAGCTGACTGAGGCGGCGCTGCGTGGATGCAGGCCATTGCCATGGCCTTTTGCGCACGCATGCCCGCCGCCCAGTTTGTGGATCTGCGCCTATTTTGAGTTGGTGTCTGCGGGTGCACTTGTTTGGAGTGGGCAGGTGCGCATGCCCAGCAGCAGGTACAGCCCGCAAAAGCTAAAAACCCCTGTGGCCATCACCAACAAGCCCAACCAAGCCCAGGGCCCCAGGACCCCTGTGGCGGCCAACATCGCCAAACTCAGGCCAAGCACAATGCGAAGAATGCGGTCTATCCCGCCTACGTTTTTAACCATGATGAGCTCTTTTCTGGTGGAACGGTTTCAGGGTCATTGATCGCTGACCCCATGCGAGGCATACCCAGGGGTCAGGCGCCAGGTTTTTTGGCCACAAACCCCACCAGGGCCGACGTGCCGCTGTGGCCTGCCCCTTCCTGGAGGGTGGCTTCATAGGTGTGGCAGACCTGCACCTCAAAGCCTGAAAAAGCTTGCCGCAGCATCTCTTCGTCGTACAAGTGGTCCAACTTGCCAGGCCCTCCGGTGCGGTGCTTGAGTTGGTCTTTGCCATAACCTTGGATCAAGAGCACGCCACCGGGTTTCAGGCTGAATTTGATTTTTTCAAACAGCGCGTCGCGTTCAAGCGGCGTGGCAAATTGAAAAAAGATGCCCACCACCAGGTCGTAGTGGGCGCTTTTCCAAGTGAAAGACTGCCAGTCTGTGCAGCTCAATTTCAGGCTCACTTGTTTTTTGGCCGCCAAGGCCCTGGCCTTTTCAATGGCGGGCGCAGAAAAATCAAAGGCATCCACGCTGAAGCCTTGTTCGGCCAGCCACACGCTGTTGCGCCCCTCGCCATCGGCCAAAGCCAATGCCACGCCTTGCCCCAAGCGCGAGGCTTGGGACACCAAAAACGCATTGGGCGCCTCGCCGAACACATAGTCGGGGGTGGCAAACCGTTGGTTCCACATGTCTTGCGCTGTGTTCATGGCAGTCACCTCAAAGCGCATTCAAGGGAATCTTGGCGTAGGCAATGCCGTTGTCTTCTTTGGGCGGCAATTCACCGGCGCGGATGTTGATTTGCACCGCCGGCAAGATCAGCACGGGCATCTCCAGCGTGGCATCGCGCTGGGTGCGCATCTTCACAAAGTCCGCCTCGCTGATGCCGTCGTGCACATGGATGTTCTTGGCTTTTTGCTCGGCCACGGTGGTTTCAAACTGCACGGGCCGGCCTTGCGGCGGGTAGTCGTGGCACATGAACAAGCGGGTCTGGGGCGGCAGGCTCAAAATTTTGCGTGTGGAGGCGTACAAGGCCTTGGCATCACCGCCAGGAAAGTCGCAGCGGGCGGTGCCCACATCGGGCATGAACAAGGTGTCGCCCACAAACACCGCATCGCCAAACTGGTAAGCCACGCAAGCCGGGGTGTGGCCGGGCACGTTCATGGCGTGGCCGATGAGGGCGCCCACGGCAATGGCTTCCCCATCTTGGAACAGGTGGTCAAACTGTGATCCGTCGGGCTGGAAGCTGGGCTCCATGTTGAAGATGCCCTTGAAGACACCTTGCACCTGGGTGATGTGCTGGCCTATGGCTGTTTGGCCACCGAGCTGCTGCTTGAGGTAGGGCGCGGCCGTCAGGTGGTCGGCATGGGCATGGGTTTCCAAAATCCATGTCACTTGGAGCTGCTGGCTGCGCACAAAGGCCACGACTTTGTCGGCCGTGGTGTGGCTGGTGCGGCCGGACTTGGGGTCGTAGTCCAAGACCGGGTCAATGATGGCGCAGGCCGAGCCTGGGGCCTCGTAAACCACATAGGTCACGGTCCAGGTGTGGGGGTCAAAAATGCCGTGGACTTGGGGACTGAGGGTGTTCATGCTGACCTTTTCATTTAAGTTTTCAATAGTCTATTGACAGATAAATTATTTGTCAATAGACTATCTGCATTCCCTCAAAAAACGGACCTTTGCCCATGGACACTGGCACCCTGGACCTCGACAAAATGAAAACCTCGGCCGAGCAAGCCTGCCGGCTGATGAAAGTGCTCTCCAACCCCGACCGGCTCATGCTCTTGTGCCAACTGAGCCAAGGCGAAAAACGCGTGGGTGAGTTGGAAGAGATCTTGGGCATCGCCCAACCCACGCTGTCACAGCAGCTCACGGTGTTGCGCGACGAGGAGCTGGTCACCACCCGCCGCGACGGCAAACGCATTTATTACCAAATCACCAGCCCGCAGGCGCTGGCGGTGATGCAGGTGCTTTACGCGCAATTTTGTTCAGCACATTCAGGAGATTCAGCATGACGATAGATTGGGCCCATTTCACGCCTTGGGCGTCACTGGCGGGCGGCGTGGTCTTGGGGCTGGCCAGCGCCCTCTTTATTTTGATCAACGGCCGCATCTTGGGCATCAGCGGCATTGTGGGAGGCTTGCTGCCCCCCCAGCGTGGCGACTCGGCCTGGCGCCTGGCGTTTTTGCTGGGCATGTTTGCCGCGCCTGCGGTGTTCCATGCGCTGGTGCCTGCCCAGTACATCACCTTGCCTAGCATTGAGGCGTCTGAGTGGTTGATTGTGGTGGCCGGCTTGTTGGTGGGTGTGGGCACCCGCTATGCCTCGGGCTGCACCAGCGGCCACGGGGTGTGCGGCTTGTCGCGCTTGTCCCCCCGTTCTTTGGTAGCCACGGGCTCTTTCATGGGCGCGGGCTTTCTCACGGTCTACGCGGTCCGTCACCTCATTTAAGGCAGAAACAACATGAAAAACAACTTTCTCTTGCGCGCCAGTGAACTGGTCGCGGGTTTGCTCTTTGGCTTGGGCCTCATGGCCTCGGGCATGACAGACCCGGGCAAAGTCATCGGCTTTCTCGATCTGTTTGGCACCTGGGACCCGTCTTTGGCACTGGTCATGGGTGGCGCCATCATGGTGGGTGTGTTCGCCTTTGCGGTGGCCAAAAAACGCACCACCACCTTTTTGGGCGGCGTCATGCGTGTGCCCACCAGTACCCACATGGACAAGCGCTTGGTCTTGGGCAGCTTGATGTTTGGCGCGGGCTGGGGCTTGGCTGGGTTTTGCCCGGGTCCGGCCCTGGTCTCCATGGCCGACGGTCAGCCCAAGGCCTTGCTGTTCGTGGTCGCCATGCTGGTGGGCATGTGGGGCTTTGAGCTGATGGAGCGTTTTGTCCACGCCCCACGCCAAGCCAAGCTCAAGGCCGGCTGAGCCCGCTGCCTGGCCCCTCATGATCCTGCATGCCCTCGCTCTGCCTGGTCCATGCGCAGGGCAGGCTGTGCCCCATGCGCGCACTTTGAGGGCGCCTGCGCCCAGGACACCCACATGAGCTCTCTTGCACGCTGGCTGCCGTCCCTGCCCATCTTGGTGTGGGGCCGCCAGTACAAGCGGCAGACCTTGTCCGGCGACTTGGTGGCCGCGCTCATTGTCACCCTCATGCTCATCCCGCAAAGCCTGGCCTATGCCTTGCTGGCGGGCTTGCCGCCCGAGGTGGGCTTGTACGCCAGCGTGGCGCCTTTGCTCTTGTACGCGGTCTTGGGCACCAGCCGCGTGTTGGCGGTGGGGCCGGTGGCGGTGGTCTCGCTCATGACGGCGGCCACCGTGGCCGAGCACGCGGCCGCAGGCACCCATGCCTACTGGCAGGTGGCCATCACCTTGGCGTTTTTGTCGGGGGGCTTGTTGCTGCTCATGGGCCTGCTGCGCTTGGGCTTTTTGGCGAATTTTTTGAGCCACCCGGTCATCTCTGGCTTTATTTCGGCCTCCGGCTTGCTCATTGCGCTCAGCCAGGTCAAAACCCTCATGGGCGTCAAAGCCGAGGGCCACAACTTTGTCGAGTTGTTGGCATCGCTGGCCCAACAAGCCTCGCAGGCGCACTGGCTCACGCTGGGCGTGGGGCTGGCGGCCACGGCGTTTTTGTTTTGGGTGCGCAAGGGCTTGAAGCCCCTGCTGGTCAAAGCCGGCCTGGGCTTGCCGCTGGCCGACGTGGTGGCCAAAGCCGGTCCCGTGGCGGCCATTGCGCTGACCACTTGGCTGGCCTGGTCGCTGGACTGGCAAGGCCAAGGCATGAAGCTGGTGGGCACCGTGCCGCAAGG
>CANHKH010000171.1 GCA_947460165.1 Comamonadaceae bacterium | reverse complement strand
GTGGCGCTGCCCACCGTCAGGCTGCGTGCAGCCGCCGAGAGGTTGAGCAAGCTGGTGTAGGCCTGGCTGGAGCCGTTTTGGCCCAGGGCCTGCGCAAAGTCGATGGTGAGAGAAGAGGCCGTTAGCGATACATTGCTGCCGCCAACCAGCGACAGACCGGCCACGGTGCCCTCGCCCCAGACCCAGCCTTTGCTGGTGTCGGTCTCGCTGCGCAGCCACAGCAAGCCCAGGTCGGCATCTAGGAACTTGAGGCCAGGCTGCGTGGTGCTCGTTGGGTCCAAGCCCAGGAAACCTGTGGCGTTCTCCAAGCCCAGGGTGAAGGCGTCGACCGTCTGGCCGTCGATGACGGCGTTGTTCGTGAAACCAATCGTGGCTGCGCCGCTCAGGCTCAGACCCTGCCCCAGCGAAATGCTTCCGTTGAAGCTAAAGCTGCTGTTGTTGACGAAGTAGCCGATGTTGAGCCACTGGCCCACCTTGTCTTGCAACGCCTGGTCGTTGGCTGACACAGTGGAGCGCAGCGCGTTGACCAGGTCGGCCGTGCCGCGGTCTAGCACACGGGCTTTGAGGTTCAGGCTGTTCGCGCCTGAAACCACCTCAAAGAAAACGCCCTCGCCCGCATCCAGCAAGCCGGTGCTGCTGGCAAAGGCGCTGCTCACGCTGCCGTAGTTCAGGACGTTAAAGACTTGGCCGTCGGTGGGGCGGAAGCCATTGATCAGATCGACCTGCAACTGGCCGTCCAGCGTGGCCAGACCACTCACGTTGATTTGGTCGAACTGTGTGCCAGCGGTGGCGCCGCCGATTTCGAACAGGGTTTGCGAGCCTGCACCCAAGGTCAGCGTGCCAACGTTTTGCAAGCCTGGCGAATAGCCTGGGCTGAGCAAGCCCTCGACATTCAAGTCGCCATAAAAAGCGCCACTGCCCTTGAGCGCGGCGTCGGCACCCACCCACAGATCGGTGACATTGTCCAAGGCGGCGAGTTGGGCCAGGTCAAAACTCTGGCCTGAGAGGCGCTCAATTTGTTCCACCCGCTCCAGGCGGGGCTGCTGCAACTGAGGGTTGGCGGCGGACTGCAAGTCCAGCTGCCATTCGGGCGCCAGGGCGCTGGCCGTGGCTTGGCCCAAGGTGGCTGACAGGCCTTGCTCGCCTGCAGAGGCCATAAAAAAGGACTGCTCAGGTGCGCCCTGCGTGAGCCAGGCGCTGTCTTGAGACAGTGAAAAACCGACCGTGGCGCCTGCTGCGGGGCCATCGGCATCAAACATCAAACTGCCCTGCCCAGCATTGGGCAAAACCAGCAGCGCCTCAGTGGCACTGGAGACCTGCAGCCCCACAGGCACGTTGGGCACACTGGCCAACATGCCCAGCATGGCGTCCGCAGAGGCCATGGACGCCTCACCATGGGACTGCTGCTGCTCTGCTTGGCTGAGTTTGTCTTGCAAATCCCGCTCTTGCGGCAGGATGACCACCGACAAGGGCATGAACACCGGATCGGCCGAGAGCAGCACGCGCGGCTCCAAAGGCTCGACCCGGAAAGCGTCACGCACCCGCGCCGTGACCGAATGCACGCGATGCGTGTGCATCGCCGCCCTCAAAGGTGTGGAAGAGTGACCACCGCCCCGTACTTTCGCACGGGCGTTCAGCCATGCACGCATGGAAGATCGCATAAAAACCTGACTAAGCGTTTGAGGGCATTGCGGCGCGTGAGCGCCAATTAATCTCTAAGTGCGCACCATGAGGCGCGCACCCAGGACTTAGGCTGCTTTGGGCAAGGCAGCCAGGCGCTCATCTTTGAGCGTCATGAGGCGCTCAATCTGGGCCAGCGACAACAGGTGTGCGTACACGGCGGGCAGGTAGCGCTTGTCACGCAGCTCCATGAAGCCGTCCACGCTCAGGCCGTTCAAGCGCTCTTCGTTGATGACGTAGCAGCCATTGATGTTCTTGACCTGGTCGGCCTGGCGCACACGCATGTTCAGCGGGGTGAGCATGTTGTGGGCCACCATGTACTTGCAGAAATCATTGGTGAAAGCGTCCATTTGCTGGAGCTCGCCCAAGTAGCGCTTGACGTTTTCCAGCGCCTCGGCGGGCTCGCCCAGTTCGTTGAACAAAGGCACGCCCTCGGTCTCGCTGATCAACTCGCTGCCTTCATCAATGCACACCGTGTACTTGCCTTCTTCGCCGGTGCTGGCCAAGGCGAATGGGTAGCGGCGGATGATGGCAGGCACGTAAGACGCTTGCCACTTGCCGTCGGCGCCCACAAACAGGTTTTCACCGGCGTCCATGCCCATGAGCACCACGGGGCGGAAGCTGTCTTGCTCCTTGTCTTCCAGGAACACCACGGGGTAGAGCGAGGCCGCGCGGGCGAACTCGTGGACCATGATGGAGGCGATGTGAAAGTCAGCCGCAAAGCCAAAGCCTTGCACTTGCTTGATTTTTTTGCCTTCGTGACGGGCTTTGTTCACGGGAACCAAAGATTTATACATTTTAAAAATTCTTTCAAAAAAGAGGGTTGAGGGACATTCATGCTACCAAATAAGTTCACTCTATGTAACTTTAAAGGCCGCATTCGTCATAAAGTTCACATTTTGTGACAGATGGCAATCATATGTGCCCTGGCTCAAGCATTGGTGACGGAATATGATTTTTACAAAGTTATGAGTATTTAAAGACTCATTTTTCAATGATTTGTCAAAAAAATAATCATTTAAATATGCGTATATAAGCCTTAAAAAATTCGTGTTCTGTGGTCTATCGGCGGACTGCACACATGAGCGTCCACAGACAAAAACTGACATCCATTTCCTTTGCTTGATTTAATGACTTTTAAGTTTTTATTTAAACTACATAGTCATAAACTGAACTCAGCCGGCCAAATTTCTTGGCAGGCATGAATACATGTTCAGGAGATAAACCCATGAAAAGCTGGATGAAATGGACTGCCACCGCGTGTGTGGCAGGCTTGTTGACCGCCTGCGGCGGCGACAGCCACACCAAAGGCAACATGGCCGAAGAGGCGCAGGCCAAGGGCTACACCGCCCTGTTGGCTGCGGCGAGCAAGGCCGAGATTGCCGGCGCGCTGACCGACCCCAACGCCAACCTGACGGTGTTTGCGCCCACCGACGCCGCCTTCAACGCCCTGGCCACCCAGCTGGGCTTTGGCAGCGCCACCGCCCTGGTGGAGGGTTTGACGCGAGCGCAACTCAAAAGCATCTTGCAGTACCACCTGCTGCCCAGCGCCAAATCCGCTGCCGACCTGCAAAGCGGCGGGGCCACGCAAAGCACGGCCTACACCTTCCCAGCCAACGCCAACAGCAAAGCCACGCTGAGCTTGAACACCAGCAACAGCGTCAAACTCACTGACGCCGTCCTCACCACCGCCACCGTGACCTCGGCCAACCTGGGCGCGAGCAACGGCATCATTCACCAAGTTGACAAGGTGTTGCTGCCCCCGGGCGTGCTGAACCTGCTGCAAACGGCGCAGGTCAACCCCAGCACCTTCAGCGCCTTGGGCGCGGCGGTGACCAAAGCTGGTGCCGGTGTGGTGAACACGCTGTCAGGCGCCAATGCCAACTTGACCTTGTTTGCCCCCACCAACACCGCCTTTGCCACCCTGGCCAGCCAACTGGGCTTGGCCGATGCCGGCGCCTTGGTGACGGCCTTGAGCGCGTCCGACCTGACCAAAATCCTGCAATTTCACCTGCTCCCTGGCGCCAAAGCGGCGGCGGCACTCACGGCCGGCCAGGCCGACACCGCCTACACCTTTGAGGCTTCGGCCGCCAAAGCGAGCTTGAGCACCACCGGCGGCGTGAAAATCACTGATGCGGCCCTGACCCAAGCCAGTGTGGCCGCCGCCGATGTGAACGCCGTCAACGGCATCATCCATGTGGTCGACAAAGTCCTGGTGCCCCCAGGCGTGCTCAATGTGGTGCAAATGGCACAGGTCAACCCGGCCACCTTCAGCACCTTGGTGAGCAAGGTGGTGAGCGCGGGCTTGAAAGACACCTTGAGCGGTGCCGGCCCCTTCACGTTGTTTGCGCCCACCAACACGGCCTTCGCGGGCGCACCCAGCTTGACGGCCACGCAACTGCCCTTGGTGCTCAAGTACCACGTGCTCGGCAGCCAGGTCTTGTCCACGGCCATCCCCTTTGGCACGCCAGTGGCCACCCTGAACACCAACAACCTGGCCGGTGCTGTGGTGCCAGCGCAAACCATCACCATCAACAGCAGCCCCTTGGCCATCACCGACAAAACGGCTGTGGCGGCCCCCATCACCGCCACCGATGTGCGGGCCAGCAATGGCGTGATTCATGTGCTCAGCAAGGTGCTGATTCCGAACTGATGAACGACCCAGGATGCGGTGCAAGCTGCATCCTGTTGCCAAAAAGCGTCGTCATCCCTTGCGGCGCTTTTTCTATCTCTATATGTGTGGCGTGACCACCGTGCCTAGAACACAAGCGCCCAGGCCCCGCTACTGGCCCTGTTAAACCCCGCGCCACTGCGGCGGGCGTTTTTGGCTGAACGCCAACGCCGCCTCGCCAAAGTCCTCGGTCATCAGCGCCAGCACCTGCACATGGTTTTCCAGGTCCAGGGCTGAGACCAAGCTGGGGGCGTCCAAGTTGCTCCACATCACGCGCTTGGTGTGCAGGGTGCTGTAGGGGCTGTGGGCCAGAATCTGGCGGGCGCAGGCCAAGGCGCGCTCCATCAAGGCCTCAGGCTCGGTGACCCCGGCCACCAGGCCTATGCGCTCGGCCTCCTCGGGCAAGACCGGGCGGCCAGTGAGCATGAGCTCAAAGGCGCGACCCGCACCAATCAGCCGCGGCAAGTGGTAGCTGATGCCGCACTCCCCTGCCGACAAACCGACTTTGACCGCGCCCACATGAAAGCTGGCCGTGCGGCTGGCAAAACGCACATCGGCACACAGCGACATGGCAAAGCCCGCACCCAAGGCGGTGCCGTTGACGGCAGCAATCACCGCCGCGTCCAAGTCGCGCAGGCGGCGCATGACGCCTTCAAACACCATTTGCAGCTCATAAGACTCGGTGGCATTGAGGCCGTAGCGGCCCTGCTCGTCGAGGACGGACTTGAGGTCCAGGCCCGCACAAAAGCCCCGGCCCTCGCCCGTGATCACCAACACGCGCAAGCTGCGGTCTGCCGCCAACTCGTCCAGCGTGCGGGAGAGCTCGCGCATGGCGGGCACGTCCATGGCGTTCATGCGGGAGGCACGCCGCAAGCAAAGCACGGCCAAGCCGGGTTCGGGTCTATCGAGGGTCAGGCAGGGTGTGGTCATTCGGAGCTCCGGGTTGAACATGGGGACTTGGGCTTACTCCCTCCCCCTCTGGGGGAGGGCCGGGGTGGGGGCATCGCGTGGCACTTATGTTTCCTCACGCGTGCCCCCCTCCCCAGCCCTCCCCCCAGAGGATGGAGGGAGCCTGCGTTCTGAGCGAGGAAGCCTGCATTCCTTCCCTCCCCCTTTGGGGGAGGGCCAGGGTGGGGGCATGGCGTGGCACCCCATTCATTGAAAGCAGCCCTCAACGCCCCACAAACTTTGCAGGCCGCTTGGCCAAAAAGGCGGCCATGCCTTCGGCAAAGTCTTGCGTGGCTGCGCACTCGCGAAACAGCCGCTCTTCCAGCGCCAGCTGCTCGCTCAAGTCGTTGTCACCCGCGCGGCGCATGAGTTGCTTCAAGTGGCCCAGGGCCAGAGGTGCGCCTAGCGCCAGGCGCTGGGCCAGCTGCGCCGTGTGGCTGGCCAGTTCGGCCGCAGGCACCACGCGGTTGATGAGTTTCATGGCCAGGGCTTGGCTGGCGTCTATGGGCTCGGCCAACAAGGCGATTTCCAGGGCTTGTCGCAAACCCACCCAGCGCACCAAGCCCCAGGAGGTGCCGCAGTCTGAGCTGGTGCCAATGAGCGGGTAGGCCAGGTTAAAGCGGGTGCCCTCGGCCGCCACCACCAGGTCGCAGGCCAAGGCCACACCCAAACCGCCACCGGCCACAGCGCCGTGCACGCTGGCGATCACGGGCGCGCGCAGGCTGGCCAAAATTTCCAGCGCGGGGTGCATTTCAGCGATCAGGCTGGCGGGCACCTCCGTGGGCGCGGTGGCCATGGCGGGCAGGTCGCCGCCGGCCATGAAGGCGCGGCCCTCGCCGCTGAGCACCACCACGCGCACCTGGCTGTCAGCCGCCAGTTCGCGGCAGGCCGCGTGAAAGGCCTGGGCCATGTCAAAGCTGATGGCATTGAGCGCCGAGGGCCGGTTAAAGCGCAGCTGGGCCACGCCGCCCTCCTGCCAAAACAGCAGGGGCGCGCTGGTGTCGGTGGGGCGGCTGTGAGGAATCATGCGGGTGTCTCCTGAGTGTTCATGGGGGTGTGGATGGCTTCAAGCCCACGGCGGGCCAGGGCGGGGCCCAAGCGACCCACCTCGGCCGCGTTGGCGCTGGCGGCGGTGCCTGCGGCGGCGCGGGCGGCAATGCCCTCAAAAATCACGGCCCAGCGCATGAAGGCAAAGGCCCAGTGAAAGGGCTGGGCGTGTTGGCTGCGACCAGCGGTGCGGTAGTAGTGGGCCAAGTACTCGGCCTCGCTGGGGATGCCCAGGGCCTGCAGGTCCAGCCCGCGTATGCCGCCATATTCCTCGGGCAGGCTGCGCCAGGCGGTGGTGTTGAACGCCACATCAGCCAAGGGGTGGCCCAGGGTGGACAGCTCCCAGTCCAGCACCGCCACCACGCGCGGCTCGGTGGGGTGGAACATGAGGTTGTTGAGCTTGAAGTCGCCGTGCGTGAGCCGGGTCTCGTTGTCGCTGCCAGCGGGCAGGTGCGCGGCCAGCCAGGCCAGCAGCTCGTCAATGGCGGGGTTCTCGCGCGTTTTGGACAGCGCCCACTGCTGGGTCCAGCGGCCCAGCTGGCGCTCAAAGTAATTGCCGGGTTTGCCAAAACTGGCCAGGCCCAGGGCCTCAGGGTCCAGGCTGTGGAGCACGGCCAGGGTCTCGGCCATGGCCAGGTAAATGGCGCGCCGCTGCTCGGGGGCAATGTCGGGCAGCGCGTTGTCGTTGAAGACGCGGCCTTCGACGCGCTCCATCACATAAAAGGCCGTGCCCAGCACGTCGGGCTCTGGGTGCAAGAGCAGCATGGGCGGCACGGGCAAGGCGCTGGCGGCCAAG
>CANHKH010000170.1 GCA_947460165.1 Comamonadaceae bacterium | reverse complement strand
CGCCCTCGCCATGGGCTTGCACCAGGGCACGGGCATTGCCGGGGTTGGTTTCCAGGTGCAACACGCGGTTGGCGTGGGCATACAGCACGGCGTCGCTTTTGACCTGCTCGTAGCTGGGCAGGCGAATGACGCTTCGATCGCGGGGCGGCGTTTTGAGCTTGCCGGCCAGGGCCGGGTTGGGCACAAACACCAGGGGCTTGACCTTGCCGTTTTCAGCGCTGGCCACGGCCTCGGCCTCGTCTTCACGGGCGCAGGTGGCGCCTTGGGCCCGCGCTTGGTCCGAGATCATGAGGTAGGGGTTGACATGCGCGTCCACGCGGCCGGGGGCGTCCACGTTGGTGGAGTCGATCTCCGACCAGCCCTCGGCCGTGGGGTCGCCGCTGCGGCGCAAAAAGGCCGTGCCGCGCACATCGGTGATGTGCTCAATGGGCTCGCGCGCAGCCAGGCGGTGGGCAATTTCCACAATGGCGCGCTCGGCGTTGCCATACAGCAGCAGGTCGCACTTGGCGTCAATCACGATGCTGCGGCGCACCTTGTCAGACCAGTAGTCGTAGTGCGCAATGCGCCTGAGCGAGCCTTCAATGCCGCCCATCACGATGGGCACGTCTTTGAAGGCCTCGCGGCAGCGCTGCGCGTAAACCAGCGCGGCACGGTCGGGCCGGCGCCCGGCCTGCCCGCCCGCGGTGTAGGCGTCGTCGCTGCGGATTTTGCGGTCCGCCGTGTAGCGGTTGATCATGGAGTCCATGTTCCCGGCCGTCACGCCGTAGAACAAATTGGGCTTGCCCAGGGCTTTGAAGGGCTCGGCCGACTGCCAGTCCGGCTGGGCAATGATGCCGACGCGAAAGCCTTGGTCTTCGAGCATGCGGCCAATCACGGCCATGCCAAAGCTGGGGTGGTCCACGTAAGCGTCGCCGGTGACGATGATGATGTCGCAGCTGTCCCAGCCCAGGCGCTGCATTTCCTCCCGGCTCATGGGTAAAAAAGGCGCAGTGCCAAAGCGCTGCGCCCAGTACTTGCGGTAGCTGGTCAGCGGTTTGGCTTGGCGGGGGAAAAAGGAGACGTCGGCAAACGCAGTCATGGGGGTCCCAAGAAAACACGATTTTAGGCGTGCCCTGGCTTTTGCTGAGGACGGCCGGCCCAAGCCCCCCGGGCTGGCGGGGATGCCCGCCGCAGGCGAGCTGGCAAGCAAGATGCGCTGCTGGCCGACAAGAGGCGCAGGTCCAGCCGCACACGCCACGGCCTGGCCAGCGCTGTAGCCTGTGGTCATGCGCTTGCTTGATTGGTTTCCCGTGTCGCTCCCGGCCTTGCTGGGGTCAGCCTTGCTCAGTGCCTGCCCCTACGGCAGTGCGCCCTCCCCGCCGCCTAGCGTGCCCAAGCCTAAGCTTGAGCAGGCCCCGGAGGATGCGACAAAGTTGGGCCGGCAGGCCAAGCGCCCGCGCCAGCAGGTTCAAGCGCTGGGCGCGGCTGCGCCTTGAGCGCTGACCGCCGGCTCAGCGGGGATCCTGCACACGGCCCTGCCACAGGCTCATGTCTTGGTGCTTGCGCTTGAGCGACTCGGTCTGGCGCTGCACCAAGTCCCGCACAGGGGCGGGCAGTGGGTCGTCCAGCGCCTGTTGGTAGCGAGCCAGGGCCGCTTCTTCGCCCCGCTGTGCCTCAGCCAGCAAAGCGCGGTCAGAGTAACCCGCCAGCGCGCCCTTGACCGAGACCCAGCCTCTGTGCATGGAGCCCATCAAGCTGCCGCCATCGTCAATCTGGCCGCCCAATGAACGGATGCAGTCCATCAATTCACTGGCGTGTTGCTGATGGGCCTGGGATTGCTCGCTCAGCAGCTGCTTGAGCTCGCTGTTTTGCGTGTGCTGGGCGCACAGGCGGTGGCCATATTCCCCGTCCCGGCAGCATTCGATCAGGTCGTTGATGACGTCGACCACCTCGCGCTGCTCACGGCCCTCGCCCGCCCAAGCGCTGTGCAGCGCCCCCTGGGGCCCAAAGGCGTCCACACCCGTTTGCGAAGCTGGGTTGGCGTGCGGCTCTGGGGCCTGGCGCACTGGCATGCTGCTGTCGGTGCGGGGCAAGTTGGCAAAAGTCAGCGCATCGGGGCCTTCAGGCTGTGCAGCGGAGGCCGCAGCGCTGGCGCTGCCCTGCGCGGGGTCGGCCACCGGCCCCGCGGGCGCAGAACTGCTGGCACGGGTGGCGGCGCTGAAGGTGCGGCCGCTGTCGTGCTCAGCATGGGCCAAAAGGTCCTCGCGCCCCACCCTCACCGCGCCCGCCTCGGCGCTTGCGACAGGGGCCTGGCCCGCCCAGGGCGATTGCGCCGCCGCACGTTGCCAAGCCACGCGGCTGGACTCGCGCGCCTGCTCCCAAGTCAGGCGGGAACCCGCACGCAGGCGCTCCCAATCTTGCGACAAACGCGCTTGGGCGTCGTCAAAACTGCCGCCGTAAGCCTGCTGCCCGTGACGGCCCAAGCTGTAAGCCGGACCGTGATCGCCATAGACACGACCGGGCTGCGCGAGGGCTTCGCTGGCAAAGTGCTGTTGCCAGTGGCGGTCTTCTTCCACCAAGTCCAAAGTGCGCCCCGCCACACTGCCGCCCAGCCCCTCCAGCGCAGCACCAGCGGTACCAGCCTGACCGGCCGTGACCGCCTCAGCCCCAGTGTCAGAACCACTGCCAGTGGGGGCAGGCCTGGCCGGGCGGCCAGGCGCCAAAGACTTGTCCATGTTCAGGGGTTCAGCCATGACAAAAGCTCCTTCATGAGGTGTGTGCATTGCCCCGCTGACAGGCGCTTGGCGCCCAGGGCCTTTGCGTGGTTTGGCACGCTCGCCCAGGCTGTCCATGCGCTCAGCAGGTTCACCCGCCAGGCAACTGACCCGTCAGTTGTAGCGGTGAAAAGCCATGATGCACCTGGCCCGCAGGCCGCAGGACGGACGCCTTCCCGTGCGCGTGTAGGCAGGCGCAGGTGCCGCCCTGTCCTTGCCAGGCTCAGCCGAGCAACATCACCCCGATTTGCAAGGCCAGCAGCAGCACCATGGCCGACAGGTCAATCCCGCCTATGACGGGCACCACCCGCCGCACCGGCGACAGCACCGGGTCGACCAAGCGGGCCAGGGTGGCAAACAGCACAGAGCCGGGCTGCACCAAAGACACCAAGGCATAGGCCAGCACCAACAAACTCAGGGTTTGCAAGGCCACACGCGCAAAAAAGCTCAGGCCCAGCCACAGCATGCCCGCCCCGGCCACGGCCACCGCCGCACCGCCGTAGACGATGCCAACCAAGCTGCCCCACAGCAGCGCAAAAAGTGCTGCCAACAGGGCTGCGGCCAGCACGCTGGCCCAGTCCAGCCGCGCCCGGGCCAGGGACTGCGGCAGCAAGCGCCTGAGCGGCTGGACCAACCAATCTGTCAGCGCCATCACAAAAACGCCTGGCTGCACCCGCATGTTCACGCGCAGCGCGTTCATGTACGCGCGCATCAAGGCCGCGCCCACCAAAAGCTGAAAAATCACTTCCAGCACAAAACCCAAAATACGCATCACTGGCCCCTGCGGTGTGGCTTGTCGGCAGCCCAGGCTCAACGCCTGGGCTTTTTACCTGCTTTGCGGCCCACCTGGGCTGCGGCTTTTTTGACTGCGGCTTTGAGCGACTGAATGGGCGAGAGCAAGGCCGCCCGGTGGCTGCGCGGGGCCTGGGCATCGGCCTCGCGCACCAGGGGGGCGGCCTCCTCCCGGTTGCGGCTGCGTTTGCGGCTGGCTTTGCGCCCGTCAGGCTCGTCGACCTCGCTTTTGTCTTTGGCGCTGCGGGCAGCGAGGTCCTGGCCCTCGTGCACCAGCCTGAAGTCAATGCGCCTGCCGTCCAGGTCCACCCGGCTGACCTGCACCCGCACCCGCGCGCCAATGGCGTAACGAATGCCGGTGCGCTCGCCACGCAGCTCTTGCCTGGCTTCGTCAAAGCGAAAGTACTCGCCGCCCAGCTCGGTGATGTGGACCAAGCCTTCCACGTACATGGCGTCCAGCGTGACGAAGATGCCAAAGCCCGTGGCCGCAGTCACCACGCCGCCAAACTCTTCACCCAGGTGCTCGCGCATGTATTTGCATTTGAGCCAGGCCTCCACGTCGCGGCTGGCCTCGTCGGCGCGGCGCTCGTTGGCACTGCAATGCAGGCCAGCGGCCTGCCAGGCCAGCTCTTCCCCGCTGGCCTTGCGGGCTTTTTCGGGCTTGGCCTGCGGGGCGGGCACCCGCCCGGCCAGGCGCTTGGACAGCTTGGCATGCGCCTCACCCGGCGTGGGCAAGGTGGGCAGCTGGTAGCGGGTCTTGGCCAAGATGGACTTGATGACACGGTGCACCAACAAATCAGGGTAGCGCCTGATGGGGCTGGTGAAGTGCGTGTAGGCCTCGTAGGCCAAGCCAAAGTGGCCGTTGTTGTGCGGTGTGTAAATGGCCTGCTGCATGGAGCGCAGCAGCATGGTTTGGATTTGCTGCGTGTCTGGCCTGTCTTTGGTGGCCGCCGCAATGCGCTGGAATTCGCTGGGCTGCGGGTCATCGCTGATGCTCAAGCCCACGCCCATGGCCTTGAGGTAGGCGCGCAAAATTTCTTTTTTCTCGGGCGTGGGGCCCTCGTGCACCCGATACAGCCCGGCATGCTTGCTCTGGGCGATGAAGTCGGCCGAGCACACATTGGCCGCCAACATGGCTTCTTCAATCAAGCGGTGCGCGTCGTTGCGGGTGCGGGGCACGATTTTCTCAATGCGCCCGACCTCGTCGCAAACGATTTGCGTCTCGGTGGTCTCAAAGTCAATGGCCCCGCGCACCTGGCGCTGCTTGAGCAAGGCCTGGTACACGTCGTGCAGGTCAATCAGCTGAGGGATCAAGGCTTTGCGCTGGCCGGCCTCGGGCCCGCGGGTGTTACCCAAAATAGCGGCCACCTCGGTGTAGGTCAAGCGCGCATGGCTCCACATCACCGCCGGGTAAAACTGGTAGGCGTGGATCTCCCCCTTGGCCGTGATCAGCATGTCGCAGACCATGCACAAGCGCTCCACGTTCGGGTTGAGCGAGCACAAGCCGTTGGACAGCTTTTCAGGCAGCATGGGGATCACACGGCGCGGAAAGTACACGCTGGTGGCCCGGTCATAGGCGTCCACATCAATGGCGCTGCCGGTTTGCACATAGTGGCTCACATCGGCAATGGCCACCAGCAAGCGCCAGCCCTTGGCGCGGCCCACCTTGGCGGGCTCGCAGTACACGGCATCGTCAAAGTCGCGGGCGTCTTCGCCGTCTATGGTGACCAGCGGCACGTCGGTGAGGTCTATGCGTTCGAGCTTGTCGGTGGGCCTGACGGCATCCGGCAGGGTCCGCGCCAGCGCCAGGCAGGCGTCGCTGAACTCGTGCGGCACGCCGTACTTGCGCACGGCAATGTCAATTTCCATGCCGGGGTCGTCAATCTCGCCCAGCACCTCTTTGACCCGGCCCACAGGCTGGCCAAACAGCGCGGGCGGCTCGGTGAGCTCGACCACCACCACCTGACCGGGCTTGGCCGGGCCCATGGCGTGCTTGGGGATCAGCACATCTTGGCCGTAGCGCTTGTCTTCGGGCGCCACCAACCACACACCGCTTTCTTGCAGCAAGCGGCCAATGATGGGGTGGGGCGAGCGCTCCAAAATCTCAGTCACGCGGCCTTCAGGCCGACCTTTGCGGTCCTGCCGCACGATGCGGGCCTTGACGCGGTCACGGTGCAGCACGGCGCGCATTTCATTGGCAGGCAGGTACAGGTCGGGCTCGCCGTCGTCGCGCTGCACGAAACCGTGTCCGTCTCGGTGGCCCGATACCGTTCCCTCAAATTCAGTCAGCGAAGCCGCCGAAGCGGTGCTGGGGTGTAATGTGTTCTTAATGGTGATCTCTTTGTAGCGAACAAGCTTTTGTTGCGATCGGCACGCTTGCAATGTGACTGAATTTTTCAAACCCAGCCAGTCACCGATCAGCGTGATGGTACACTCTAGATATTGCCCAGGTGGCGGAATTGGTAGACGCACTAGTTTCAGGTACTAGCGAGTAACATCGTGGAGGTTCGAGTCCTCTCCTGGGCACCATCACTGCCAACCAAGCTGTTTTTTACCAACAGCTTGGTCATGTCAAACACCTTGATGTGTGAAAAAAGCCGCTGAATCAGCGGCTTTTTTCATGGGCGACGCCAAGCTCTGATCAAACCGGCAGAGCCACCAAGTCGTGACCGTCTGTGCCCACGATGCGCGCCTTGGTGAACTCGCCGACCTTGAAGGTTTTGCTGATTTTCTCGGGCGGCAGCAAGCGCACCACGCCGTCGATCTCGGGCGCATCGGCATAGCTGCGGCCCAGACCGCCTTTGCGGCCCAGGGCGGGGGCCGAGTCGACCAAGACCTGCATGGTCGCGCCCACGCGCTCGCGCAATTTCTCTGCAGACACGGCTTCGGCCACGGCCATGAAACGGGCACGCCGCTCTTCGCGCAGCTCGGCCGGGAGCTGGTCGGGCAAGTCGTTGGCCGTCGCCCCGCCGACCGGGCTGTAGGCAAAGCAGCCGGCGCGGTCTATGCGGGCTTCGCGCATGAAGTCGAGCAAATGCTCAAACTCGGCCTCGGTCTCGCCGGGAAAGCCCGCAATAAAGGTGCTGCGAATCACCAGCTGCGGGCACTGCTCGCGCCAGCGCAAAAGGCGCTCTAGGTTGCGCTCGCCGCTGGCCGGGCGCTTCATGCGGCGCAGCACCTCGGGGTGGCTGTGCTGCAGCGGCACGTCCAGGTAAGGCAGCACCAGGCCCTCGGCCATCAGCGGGATCAACTCGTCCACGCTGGGGTAGGGGTAAACGTAGTGCAGGCGCACCCAGGCGCCATAGGGTTTGGCCAACTCGCCCAGGGCCTGGGTCAATTCAAACGTGCGGGTCTTGATGGGTTTGCCGTCCCAAAACCCGGTGCGGTACTTGACGTCCACACCATAAGCCGAGGTGTCTTGGCTGATGACCAGCAACTCCTTGACCCCGCCCTCAAACAGCGCCTGGGCTTCTTTGAGCACGTCGCCAATGGGGCGCGAGACCAGGTCGCCGCGCATGGACGGGATGATGCAGAAGGTGCAGCGGTGGTTGCAGCCCTCGCTGATCTTGAGGTAGGCGTAATGCCGGGGGGTGAGCTTGATGCCGGCCACGCCAAAAGACTGCGGCACCAAATCCACAAACGGGTCGTG
>CANHKH010000169.1 GCA_947460165.1 Comamonadaceae bacterium | reverse complement strand
GCACTGGCAGGCGGGTAGTTTTCCTGAACCTTTTCGCTCGCGCATCCAGGTCATTCACGACGGCATAGACACGGCCGTGGTCGCGCCGCGCGCTGATGCGCGCTTTGTGTTGGCCGACGGGCGCGGCCTCACACGCGAAGACGAGGTGATCACCTTCGTCAACCGCAACTTGGAGCCCTACCGGGGCTACCACGTGTTCATGCGCGCCCTGCCCGAGCTGCTGCAGCGCCGGCCAAAAGCGCAGGTGGTGCTGGTGGGTGGCGACGAGGTGAGCTACGGCTCGCGGCCGGCCCAAGGGGGGAACTGGAAGGACTTGCTCATCAGCGAGGTGCGGCCACGCATCCCTGATGCGCATTGGCAGCGTGTGCATTTTGTGGGCCGCATCGCCTACGAGCACTACCTGGCGCTCATGCAGATCAGCCGAGTGCATGTGTACCTCACCTACCCCTTTGTGCTGAGCTGGAGCTTGCTTGAAGCCATGAGCGTGGGCGCGGCCATTGTGGCCAGCGACACGCCGCCCGTGACCGAGCTGATTGCGCATGGCCAGCACGGCATGCTCACACCCTTTTTTGACGGCCAGGCCTTGGTCGATCGCACCTGCAGCTTGCTGGACGACGCCGAGGCCAGGCAGCACCTGGGCCAGCAGGCCAGGCAACACATTCAACAACATTACGACTTGCACAGCGTGTGCCTGCCCGCACAGCTGCAATGGACAGATACCTTGACATGAGCCAAGAACTTGAAAACAACAACAGCCTGGCCAAAGCCAACCTTTTGGTGCTGGGCCAGTCCATGGCAGGCGCCCTGGGCCAACGCGGCGACCAAGACTTTTACCGGCTGACGGCGACCAGCGGCGGCACCCTGAGCGTGGCGCTGGACGTGCCCACGCAATCGTCTTTTTTTGACTACTTTCGGCTGAGCTTGTTCAACAGCGCAGGCACGCTGATGGGCGCTTTTGCCACCGGCCAAGACAAGAGCTTCAGCCTGGGCCTGCCAGCGGCAGGCGAGTATTTTTTGGCCGTGCAAGCGGCAGACTTTTTCTACACCAGCGCCAGCTACAGCTTGAGCGCCAGCTTGGCCGCTGGCCGCAGCGGCGAGGTGGAAACCGAGCCCAACGACACCCCAGCCACGGCCGACGCCCTGACCCTGGGCAGCCCCTTGCGCGCCCAGCTGTCCTCGCGCAAAGACGTGGATTACTTCAGCCTGGACGCGGACCAGGCCGGGGTGCTGAGCCTGGCCTTTGACGCGCCCTCGGACCGCTTTTTTGAAAGCTTTGAAGTCCGAATTGTGGATGCCCAAGGCCAGCGGCTGGCCAGCTTTGCCACAGGCGCTGACACAGTGATGCAAGTGGGTCTGGGCCAAGCGGGCACCTTCTTTGTGGCGGTCAGCGGCGCGCCTTGGCTGCATGACGCAGGCAGCTACAGCCTGACGGCCAGCCTTGCCAGCGCCCGTGGGGGCATGGAGCAAGAGCCCAACGACCGCAGTGCCAACGCGCTGCTTGACGGCCAGGCCATCAGTGCTCAGTTGTCAAGCCGCCAGGACAAAGACAGCTTTGTGCTGCGCACCACGCAAGCGTCTGTGCTGCAACTTCAATTCGACGCACCGGCCGACCTGTCGCTCTTGCAAGGCTACGCCATCAGCCTGGTGGATGCCGCCGGCCAGGTGCTGGCTTCGCGCCTGAACACGGGCGATGTGAGCCTGAGCGTCCATGCGCCTGCGGCCGGTGACTACACCGTGGTGGTGAGCTCAGGGCCACTGGGTGCCCACAGCGGCCTGTATTCGCTGAGCCTCACGTCGCAAGCCCAAACTCAGTGGCGTGAGAGCGAAAGCAACGACAGCCTGGCCAGCGCAGACCCCATGGTGCTGGACCGCCCCATCACCGGCCAACTGGCCAGCCGCAGCGACACCGACCATTACCTCATCGCCCTGAACGCCAGCGGCAAGCTGGAGCTGAGCTTTGACAGCCCGGCCGACAGCAACTGGGCGCGCTACTTTCGCATTGAGGTGCTGGACGCCACAGGCGAGCTGCTGCTGGGCCGCGACACGGGCGCAGACGCCCATTGGTCGGTGCCTGTG
Organism: Comamonadaceae bacterium; assembly: GCA_947460165.1. GTDB lineage: Bacteria > Pseudomonadota > Gammaproteobacteria > Burkholderiales > Burkholderiaceae_C > Polaromonas. The sequence continues at coordinate 5,204 of CANHKH010000169.1, read as the reverse complement.
GCTGCTGCAGGCAACTACCACGTCAGGGTCAGCACCGCAGGCGGGCGCCACCACGATGGCGACTACCAGCTGACCCTGGGCGCCCAGCTTGACGAGCCTGTGCCCAGCGGCGCCATGGTGGGCACGCGCCTGGGCGACACGCTCGTTGGCACGGCCAGCGACGACCTGCTCTATGGCCTGGGCGGCAACGATGTGATGGACGGCGGCGAGGGCCAAGACACGGCCGTCTTCAGGACCAAGGCGGGCAGCTTGTCGGTGCAAAGCGTGGGCGGGCTGACGGCCGTGCGCGGTGACTTTTCTGCGGGCGAGCATGCGTATTCGGTGTCGCGGCTGTGGAACGTGGAGCTGCTGCGCACCAGCGACGCCGACCTGGCGCTGGAGGTGCAAGCCATCGCCCCACTCTTGGGCAGCTTGCGCTCTGACCGGCTGCTGGGCACGCCCGCCGATGACCTGCTGGACGGCCTGGGCGGGCGCGACTTTATAGACGGCGGCACAGGCGACGACAGCGTGCTGCTGTTTGGCGCGCGCAGCCAGTTCCAGGTGCTCAGCGTGGCGGGCATCACCCAGGTGCTGGGCCTGGAAGGGGCCAAAGAATACGCAGGCCACACCAGCACCTTGGTGAACGTGGAGACCTTGGCTTTCACGCAAGCCGACACGCTGAGCCTGCCTGTGAACAATTTGCGCAAGGTCTTTGGCAGCAGCGCCGCCGACCTGCTGGAAGGCAGCGCCGAGGACGAGGTGTTTGACGGCCAAGGCGGCCAAGACAGCGTGCAAGGCGGCGCCGGCCAAGACACCCTGGTGTTGTTTGCCCGCATGGACGAGTTCGAACTGCGCCTGCCCACGGTGGCCGACCCGCGCCTGCTGGTCACGGGCAAGCCGGGCAGCAGCCAAGCAGGCGTCAAGCTGGAGGCCACGCACATTGAGCAACTGGCCTTTGCCGACCAGACCGTGGCCATAGAGATTCCCGCCGGCTTGGTGCTGCGCACCAGCAGCCGCTTTGTGGCCGAAGGCGGCAGCAGCGCAGAGCTGTGGCTGTCGCTGTCCGTGGCCCCCACCGCCGAGGTGAGCGTGGCGCTGGACGCCGGCAGCCAGCTGAGCAGCAGCAGCGCGCGCGTGGTGTTTGACAGCAGCAACTGGCAGACCCCACAAAAAGTGGTGCTCAGCGCGGTGGACGACGAGCTGCCCGAGCAGCAGCACACGGCCGAGTTGCGGCTGAGCCTGGCCAGCGCCGACGAACGCTACGCCAGCTTGGCCGAGCAGGTGCTGGGCTTGACCATCAGCGACAACGAGGCCCCCTTGCTGGGCCGCATTGGTGGGCAGCTCTGGGGCGACCTGGACAAAGACGGCCAGTTTGATGCGGGCGAGCAAGCCCTGGTCGGCTGGCGGGTTTGGAGCGACAGCAACCTCAACGGCCAGCCCGACGCCCTGGAGCCGCAGGTGCTCAGCGACAGCGCCGGCCAGTACTGGCTGGACGACCTGCCCGCTGGCAATTACACCGTGGCCGTGATGCCCAACAGCGGCTGGCAGCCCACCTACCCCAGCCTGAGCACCAGCAGCGCCACCGTGCTGCAAAACCAGGCCACCGACCAAGGCCTGGGGGTGGACACCATCACCGAAAGCAATTTGACGCTGACGCTGGAGCAAGCGCAAAGCAGCTACCAAGGCCTGGGCCTGGCCACCGGCATGGCCAGCTTCAGGGCCGACCCGCGCTTTGCAGACATTCAGGGCCAAGGCCACACCGTGGTGATTTTGGACACCGGCATAGACCCCGATCACCCGGCCTTTGGGGCCGATGCCGACGGCAACGGTCTGGCCGACCGCATCGTCTACCAATACGACTTTGTGGGCAGCAACGACCCCTATGCCCTGGACGGCCAAGGCCATGGCACGCATGTGGCGGGCATTGTGGGCTCGTCCGACAGCGCGCACAGCGGCATTGCGCCCGGGATCCAGCTGATTGTGCTCAAGGTGCTCAACGACCAAGGCCAGGGCCAGGCCTACGACATCCAAGAGGCCATGAACTGGGTGGTGGCCAACGCGCGCGAGTACAACATTGCAGCCGTCAATCTTTCGCTGGGCGACGGCTCCTTCAACACCTCGGCCACGCGGGGTTACCTGTCCACCCAGATCCAGGCCTTGAGCAACAGCGGCGTGATGGTGGTGGCCGCCGCCGGCAACGGCTACGCCAGCAACAGCCGGCAAGGCATTTCCTACCCCGCCTCCGATCCCTATGCCCTGTCGGTGGGCGCGGTGTGGGCGAGCGCGGGCCAATTGGGCAACAAGCAGACCGGCAGCACCGACGCGATTGCCTATTTTTCGCAGCGCGACGACACCGAGTCCGACATTTTTGCGCCCGGCGTCTTCATCAGCTCGGCCCAGTTGGACGGCAGCTACACGACCATGACGGGCACCAGCATGGCCGCCCCCGAGGTGGCCGGCATGGTGACGCTGGCGCAGCAACTGGCGCTGCGCGAGCTGGGCCGGCGCCTGAGCTTTGATGAAATGCGCAGTCTCCTCAAGCAGACCGGCGACACCATCCGCGACGGCGACGACGAGAACGACGTGGTCAGGAACACCGGCCTGGACTTCAAACGCATAGACATGCTGGCGCTGGCCGAGGCCATCTTGGCGCTCAAGCCGGCGATCTCGCACAGCGTCACGCTGGCCGCCGGCCAAGAGCTTGCCGGCAAGGACTTTGGCTTTGCACCCACCACCTCGGTGCAGGCCCTGGCCTCCGATGACGTGCTGGTGGGCAGCCCCTACGGCGAGGCGCTGAGCGGCGGCGCGGGGGCCGACCTGATAGACGGCGGCGACGGTGACGACGAACTGGCGGGCGAGGCCGGCAGCGACCGCCTCACTGGCGGCGCGGGCCGCGACCGCTTTGTCTTTCACCCGGGTGCCGATGGCCAGGACACCATCACCGATCTGCAGGCCGACGACGTGATCGAGGTGGCGGGCGTGCGCTTGCAAAGCCTGGGGGAAGGCGACGGCAGCGCCGTGCTGGCCGGCCAAGCGCAGATGCAGGCGATCGACGGCCAGACCCTGCTTTACGTGGGCACAGACGATGTGCCCGGCGCCGACCTGCAAATGGCGCTGCAAGGCAGCTTTGGCATCAGCCAACTCAGTGTCAGCGGCTCGCAAATTGGCATGATGGAGGTGGACACGACAGCGCCCACCGTGGTGTTCAGCGACAACCAGAGCGGCACCATCAACCTGGCCTCTCTGAGCACACCGAGCATCGTCTACACCTTGACCTTCAGCGAGGCCGTGACCGGGCTGGATGCCACAGACATCACACTGAACGTGGGCAAGGTCACGGCCGTGGCCGGCAGCGGCACCAGCTGGACCGTGACCGTGGGCACCGGTTACCTGTTCAGCGGCAAGCTGCAGGTCACGCTCAAGGCCGGCGCGGTGACCGATGCCGCAGGCAACGCCAACGCGCTGGCCAGCGACAGCACCCAGGCCATGGACACCGAATACCCGCGCACGCCCAGCCTGAGCGCGCGAGGCGTCACGGCGCCGCTGGTCGATCCGCAGGTGCGCTTTGACACCACGCTGGGCAGCTTCACCCTGGAGCTGGACCCGGAACTGGCGCCCCTGTCAACGGCCAACATGCTGGGCTATGTGCAGGCGGACTTTTACGACAACACGCTGTTCCACCGCATCGTCAACGACCCCGTGTCCAGTGGCATGCAGATCGTGCAAGGCGGGGGCCTCACAGCTGGCCTGGTGGCCAAAACCACGGTCGGCCCGATTGCGCTGGAGTCGGACAACGGCCTGTCGAATGTGCGCGGCTCGGTGGCCATGGCACGCGGCTCGGGCGCCGACACCGGCACCAGCCAGTTCTTTATCAACGTGCAGGACAACCTCTTTCTGGACTACGTGAACCAGGCCACGCCACAGTACGCGGTGTTTGGCAAGGTGGTGGCCGGCATGGACGTGATCGATGCCATGGCGACCAAACCGGTCAAAACCGTGAGCGGCTATGAGAACGTGCCGGTGACCGACATCGTGGTGACCCAGTCCACCGTGGTGCAAGAGGCCTCCACCGTCTACAGCCGCAGCGGCGTGCTGGACGTGGGCCGGCTCGAAACTGGCGGGCGCTGGATTTACTCGATAGACGGCGGAGTCAGCGCTTTGACGTCCACCGCCGCCCTGCTGAGCCTGGCCGAAGGACGCTACGAGCTGGGCGACATCCTGATTCAGCAAAGCGACGCTGCTGGCAACACCTCCAAGGCGACCCTGTACGGTCGCACCTTGGTGGTGGACAAGACGGTGCCGCTAGTGACGCAGTTCAACCCGGTGGACGGGGCGCGCTTCATCCACCCGGCGCGCGACCTTGTCATGACCTTCAGTGAAGACATCCAGCTCGGCAGCGGGCAATGGCTGCTCAAGACAGCGGCGGGCCAAAGCGTAGCCACCTACGCTGCAGGTGATGCTGCGCTGCAAATCCAGGGCAAGACCCTGACCCTGAACCCGGCCACCAGCTTGAGCCTGAACACCAGCTACACCTTGAGCTGGACCGAAGGCGCCGTGACGGACCTGGCGGGCAACCCCCTGGCCGCCGGCAGCGGCTATGACTTCAGCACAGCCGACTCGGCGGCCCGGTTCTGGAAGAGCCCCACCCTGGCCCCGACCAACAGCCAGACACGCGCAGCCGTGGACCTGCAAGACGCGATTGCCGTGCTCAAAATGATTGTGGGCCTGCCCGTCAACACGGGCAATGTGGCCTTGTCGCCATACCAGGCCATTGCGGCTGACTTTGATCAAAACGGCGCGGTCGAACTGAGCGACGCCATTGCCATGCTCAAAATGGTGGTGGACCTGCCCGTGAGCGCGCAGCCGAGCTGGGAGTACTACGACGCCAGCTTGATGCCCGCCAGCCTGAGCCCGGCACAAGGCACCGACCTGAGCGGCTGGCTGCCACCGGCCGTGCAAGCTTCACAGGCCAGCGCCACGGTGGACATTGTGGGCGTGCTCACCGGCGACGTGGACGGCAGCTGGTTGCCCGCCTGAGGCATTCATTCCCTCCCCGTCTGTGGGAGGGCGCCCGAATTCATTCCCTCCCCCTCCTCGGAGGGAGGAACAGGGTGGGGTGCCCTGGTCTAATGAATTCGCACACACAGATAGGTGGAAATCACCTGGGAATTTAACGTGACGAATACAAAACGAAGAGTCTTTGACGCGAGCTTCAAGCTGCAAAT
>CANHKH010000168.1 GCA_947460165.1 Comamonadaceae bacterium | reverse complement strand
TTGGGCCTGCAACATGGTGTGCATGTGGCCAGGGCGGTTGGGATGGCGGCCCATGCGCCTGAGCATGCCGCCCACCGGGCCGTCGTCGGGCACCGGGTAAAAAGCCGGCTTGATGGACCAGTAGTGGTAATGGCCGTTCTTGTCGGTGCGAAAGCGCGCCCGCAAGGCCATGGTGTTGCCATCGCCTTTTTGCATGTCGTAAAAGCCATCGCCATCGCCAGACCACACGTCAAGGATGGCGCCTTCAATGGGCTTGCCCGCCGTGTCGGTGACCTGACCGTGGTAGTAGCAGGGCTCGCCGGATTGCTGGTCACTGATGTCAGCGCCCAGCGGCAACTCGGGCGCGCCTTCCCAGAAAAAAGGACCTAAAACCGTGGCCTCGGTGGGCGCAATTTGAGGGGGGTTGGCTTTGAGTTCGACCGCACCACGCGCCTGCTCCAAGGCCACGACCAGCATGGAGATGCCCAGCGTGTCAGACAGCAAGATGAACTCTTGGCGCTTTTCGTCGCACATCTTGCCGCAGGCGGTGAGGAACTCGATGGCCGTCATCCACTCTTCAGGCTGGAGGTCCACATCTTGCACAAAGGCATGGGCATGCTTGACCAGCGAGGTCAGAACCTGCTTGAAGCGTGGGTCTGGGCTGTCAGCCATGCGCTGAATCACCGCCTCGGCGAGGTCTTTGCCTTCAATTTGCAACTGGGCCATGGTCTTGTCTCCTGATGTTTGTTTCTGTGTGGGGGCTGGCCTGCGCAAAGTGCGCCCCTGCAACTGGGCCAGCCGCCCACAAGGCGTGTGCGGGCTCAGAGCACCTGGCAGGCCTGCTCAAAGCTCAGGCGTGGGTTGCGATTGAACAACTTGCTCTCGTCCATGTAGCCGAGGTTGATCAAAAAGTTGGCTTGAAAGCGGCCGTCGGCAAAGAACTCGGCATTGACCTTGGCCAGGTCCACCCCACTCATGGGACCGCAGTCCAAACCCAGCGCACGCGCGGCCACCATGAAGTAGGCGCCGCCCAAGGTGCTGTTGCGGGTGGCGGTGGCGCCAGCCATGACCGCATTGCCCTCAAACATTTCCTTGGCGCCTGGGTTGTGCCAAACCACGGGCATGTGCTCAAAAAAGCGCGTGTCGGTGGCCACGATCACGGTCACGGGTGCCGACTTGGTTTTGTCCACATTGGTCGGCGACAAGGCGGGCAGCAAGCGCTCTTTGGACGCGGGTGTGGTCAAAAACACATAGCGCGTGGGCTGGGTGTTCATGGACGTGGGGCCCATCTTGGCCAAGTCATAGACCTCTTGCAGCAGTTGGGCAGGCACGGGCTTGTCAGTGAAGCCGTTGGCCGTGCGGGCCTTGTTGAAGATTTGGTCCAGGCAAGCGTCGGAAATTTTCATGATTTAGATGTTTGAATAAAGGTTAAAACAACGGAAGCTTAGCGCGTGGTCCAGTGACCCCATGCTTATTCAGGCTTGATGTCGAGGTCACGGGTGATCTTGGACCAGCGGTCCACGTCGCGCTTGACCAAGGCCTTGGCTTGGTCTGTGCTCAAGGCCAGGGGCTTGCCGCCGGCTTTGCGGAAGGTCTCCACCAAATCTGGCGCCTGCACGATGCGACTGAGTTCTGTGCGCAGGCGCTCAAGCAACTCCGGGGGTGTCTTGGCCGGTGCGAACAGGCCAAACCAAGATTCCAGCTCAATGTTGGCCACACCCGCTTCAGCCAGGGTGGGCACCTCGGGGTGGAAAGGCAGGCGGGCCGAACCCGACACGGCCAAGGCCTTGAGGTTGCCCGCCTCCACCTGGGGCCTGGCCGTCGGCGAGAGGTCAAAAAACACATCCACCCGGCCGCCCAGCAGGTCTTGGTAAGCCGCTTGGGCGCCGCGGTAGGGCACATGCACCACGTCCACGCCGGCCAAGTTCCACAAGGCCGCCGCCAACACATGCTGGCCAGAGCCGCTGCCCCCAGAGGCATAGCTCAATTTCTTGGGGTTGGCTTTGGCGTAAGCAATCAACTCACGCAGGTTGTTAAAGGGCAGGTCCTTGCGCGCCACCAAGGTGTAGCTGTAGGCCACGGCCAAGCCCACGGGCTCAAAGTCGCGCAAGCTGTCATAGGGCAAATTGCGGTACAAGCCCGGGTTGAGCGCCAGGTTGGAGACCGAGCCCACCAAGAGTGTGTAGCCGTCGGGGGCAGCCTTGGCCACCAAATCGGTGCCCACCAGCGTGCCCGAGCCGGGGCGGTTTTCCACCACTGCGCCCTGGCCCAGGGCCTTGCCCAGGCGATCGGCCAGCAGGCGGCCCACCACATCAAAGCCACCCCCGGGCGGCTGCGGCACCACCACACGCAAAGGCTTGGTGGGGTAGGCCTGTGCCAAGGCGCCCGAGCCCAGGCCCAACGAGGCCATCACGCCCGCGAGCAAAGAGGTGTTGAAAAGGCGTTTGTTCATGGTTTGTCTCCTGTTTTTTTCAAAGGCATGCCGGCCCAAGCGCTCAGCGCTCCAGCGGCCCACCGGCCAGCCAGCGCGCGCCGCGCTGGTAGAGCTCCTGCACCACCTCGCCCTTGAGCATGGGCATGTCCATCTTCACGGTGTAGCCAATGCGGGTCTGAATGTAGGCCAGGTGGCGATAACCCTCAGGAAAACCGGCCAAGGCCTGTTGGTCCAGCTTGAGCACGGCAGTCGAGTCCACCGGATCGATGCGGTCTTTTTCATAAATAGGCTGGCGGTGCAGCATCTTCCACTGGCCTTCATGGCGGGCCACGAAATCGTAAAAGCGGCCTGTGCAGACCACGTCGCACAGCACCGGGCCGTTCTCGCCCTCGACCATGCCGCGCTGGGAAATGGTCATCTTGGTTTGGGAAATGGCGCGGTCACCGGCCACCTCCACGGCGCTGCCGCCCAAAAAGTGCAAGATGCTCACGCCCTTGGCCCAGCCTTCTTGCGTGACGCGAATAAAGTCTTTGGCCGGCCCCTGGAACCAGGTGGCCATCATCACGCCCTCGGGGTGCCACACGGTGGCAAAGCGCTCCCAGTCGCCGGCATCGCGCCACAGCGCCCAACGCTCTACCATTTGCCTGATCTCAAGTTCGTCGTGCATGTCTTGGTTCATTTTTTTTCCATGGGGTAAGGGGATCAAGCGCTGTAGTCCACCTGATGGCGGGCAATGCGCAGGCCTTCGAGTTCGTTTTTCACACGCAGGTGTTCGGGGTGCACGGCATAGGCGTTGAGTGCCGCTTGCGACTCGAATTCGGAATACAGCACCACGTCGCAGGCGTAGTCCACGCCGCTGCTGTCCACGCCAATTTCCAGGCGCAGCAAGCCGGGCACCAGCCCGCGCAGCGACTCAAAGCTGTGCTTGAGTTGCGCAATGGCTTGCGCCTTGGCCTCGGGGCTGTCCCCCAGCAGGTTCCACATGACGATGTGCTTGATCATGCGCAGTGGCTTTCAGGCAGACGGTGCAAACCCGGCGCGCTGTGGCCACAGGTTCACAAAAGCATGGATGGTGACGCTGGCGTACAAGCCCGCACGGGTGAAAGGCTCGTCGGCCAACCAAGCATGGGCGGCATCGCGGCTGGGAAAGTCAATGGCCAGCAAGCTGCCCAGCATGGTCTGGCCGTCGTCAGCCACCAATGGACCTGCAAAGGCCATGCGCTCGGCCACACCCGCCAAGTAGGCCTTGTGCTCGGGGCGAATGCGCTGGCGAAGCTCGCCCGCGTCTGGTTTGTCAATCAGGATGAAGCTGAAGATCATGTGGGGTTTGCGTTCATGACAAAGTCAAAGTCCATGGTGTAGAGGCCGTCGGCCTGCTGCACCCAGGGCGCCACCAGCGACTGGCGCACACCGTAGACAGCGTCGCTGTCCAAGTAGGGGTCGCCATCGCGAAACACATGCGTGATCAGGGTTTCGTGGCCAGCCGCTGTCACCATGAAATGCAGGTGGGCGGGCCGCCAGGGGTGGCGCCGCGTGGCGCGCAGCAAATCGCCCACCGGGCCATCGGTGGGAATGGGATAAGGCTCGGCCACGATGGTGTGGAACTCAAACCGACCTTGTGCATCGGCCTGCAGCACGCCGCGTGCGCGTGGGTGCGTCAGGTCTTGGTACTGCACGTCGTACTTGCCCTGGGCGTCGGCCTGCCACACCTCCACGCACGCCCCGGCCAAAGGCGTGTGGTCCTGAGACAGCACGCGGCCGCGCACCAAGCAAGGCAGGCCCGCCGCGCCCTGGGCCACGTCGCCGCCATTGGGCACCTGCGGGGCATCTGGCACATGAAAGGGGCCAAACACGGTGGACTCGGTGCAACCCTGGGGTTTGTCGTTGTTCATGGCCACCGTGAGCATGGACAGGCCCAAGACATCGGACAACAAAATGAACTCTTGCCGCTTGGGGTTGCATTGGTGGCCCACTGCGGTCAGGAAATCAATGCCCAAAGCCCACTCGGCTTCAGTCAAATGGGTCTCGCGCGCAAAGGCGTGCAGGTGCTGGACCAGACTGGTCATCAGCTCCTTCAGCCGGGCATCAGGCGTGTCAACCAAGCCGGCAATCACGGCCTGGGTGATGGTGTCCTGGTTCAGGTTGCGCAAGGCGAGTCTCCACCACAGTAAGTTGTTGAGGTCGCGATGGTAGGCAGGGCCAAGTGGAATAAAAAGGCGGTGGGCGCAAATGACTTTTCCGCTGCGCGGAAGAAAGCCACTGAAAACGCCTCTCTAGCGCTACGATCAGCAAATCAAGGCTGAGCGCAACCCTTTAACAACCTCTCCTATGGACCGCTGGACAGAAATCGAGCTCTTTGTGCAGGTGGCCGAAACCGGCAGCCTGAGCCGTGCCGCCGAGGCTTTGGACATCTCGAACGCCGCCGCCAGCCGCCACTTGGCCGCGCTGGAAGGGCGGCTGGGCGCCCGACTGGTCGAGCGCAACACGCGCAGGCTGTACCTGACGGACACCGGCCGCGAGTTTTTCAGCCGCGCCCGCACCATCGTGACCGACCTGCGCGATGCAGAATCTGCGGTCAACGCCACCGCGCTCAACCCCACGGGCACGCTGCGCATCACCGCTTCGCTGTCGTTTTCCATGCACCATGTGGCGCCGCTGCTCAGGGAATACACCAACCGCTACCCCAATGTGCAGGTGCACCTGGAGGCGGTCAACCGCTACATGGACATCATCGACAACAACATCGACGTGGCCATCCGCACCCGCGAGTCTGAGCCCGACTCCAACATCACTATTCGCCGCGTGGCCGAAACCCGGCGCTTGATGGCCGCCTCCCCCGGCTACCTGTCTCGCCACGGCACGCCCAAAACCCTGGAAGACCTGCAGCGCCACAAGCTGCTGCTCTACACCTACGCCAACAACCCCAACGAGTTGCGCTTTGCCAAGGGCGGCATTCAAAGCGTGGTGACCGTGCGCGGCCTGCTTGAATCGAACGACGGGCAAATCCTGCGCGCCGCCGCCCTCGACGGCCTGGGCATCTTGGTGCAACCCACTTACATCTTGTACGACGACATCGTCGCCGGCCGCCTGGTGCCCGTGCTCGACGACTGGGACCTGCCGCGCCTGAACATCAACCTGGCCTACCCCAGCCGCAAACACCTGTCGGCCAAGGTCCGCACCTTCATCGACTTCATGGTCGAGCACTTTGACAAGATGGGCTATGAGCGCAAGTGGACGGGGCGGTTTGGGGTGTGAATAAAAACGCACGAATCGTTCGATTCGTGCTAAATTCAAGCCATGCGCACCTTCACCGCCAACGAAGCCAAAACCCAATTCGGCCAGTTCATCGACCTGGCCCAGCGCGAACCCGTTCGCGTGATGCGCCATGACCGCGTGGTGGGCGTGATGGTGTCCGCCGAGGACTACGAGGCCATGCGCCAGTTCTATGCCAACCGCCTCCAGCACACGCTGGTCGCCAGCAGCGCCCAGGCCGAACAAGCGGGCCTGAGTCCCGAGGCTCTGGAAGACCTGCTGCGTGACGAGTCCTGATTGGGTCCTGGACACAAATGTGCTGATCAGTGCGGCCCTGTCCAGACAGGGCGTGCCCCATGCCCTGCTGCAGCACCTGCTGGCAAATGCGCGGCTGGTGTTTTCAGGGTCCACCTTTGAAGAGCTCCGCAGCCGCCTTTACCGCCCCAAGTTCGACCGGTACATCGACCTGACCATGCGCGAGCGCGTGCTGCGCGACCTCTCGGCCTGCGCCCGCTGGGTGGACATGGGCACGCACCCCGCCTGGAGCCGTGACCCGGACGATGACAAATTCATCGCCACGGCCTTGCAAGTGCCGGGGGCCGTGCTGGTCAGCGGCGACCAAGACCTGCTCAGGGTCACTGCCCTGCCGAGCCTGCGCATCCTCACCCCTGCGCAGGCCTGGAGCGAGCTCAGCGCACTGCAGAGTACGCCGCCTAAAATTACCGCCCAATGACAAACCAATTCGACACAAAGTCCCAAGCCTGGTCCGCGCTCTTTTCGGAGCCCATGAGCGACCTGGTCAAACGCTACACCTCCAGCGTGTTTTTTGACAAGCGCCTCTGGCAGGCCGACATCGCCGGCTCCCTGGCCCACGCCGAGATGCTGGCCGCGCAAGGCATCATCGGCGCGCAGGACCTGGCCGACATTCAGCGCGGCATGGCGCACATCACGCAAGACATTGAGTCCGGCGCGTTTGAATGGAAGCTGGACCTCGAAGACGTGCACCTGAACATCGAGGCGCGCCTGACGCAACTGGTGGGCGACGCGGGCAAGCGCCTGCACACCGGCCGCAGCCGCAACGACCAAGTGGCCACCGACGTGCGCCTGTGGCTGCGCGGCGAGACCGATCTCATCTTGGGGCTGCTGGCCGAGTTGCAGCGCGCGCTGCTGAGCGTTGCCGAGCGCCATGTGGAGGTGATCCTGCCCGGCTTTACCCACCTGCAGGTGGCCCAGCCCGTGAGTTTTGCCCACCACCTGCTGGCCTATGTGGAAATGTTCAGCCGCGACGCTGAGCGCTTTGAAGACGCGCGCAGGCGCATCAACCGCCTGCCCTTGGGCAGCGCCGCGCTGGCCGGCACCACCTACCCGCTGGACCGCGAGCGTGTGGCCCGCAGCTTAGGCATGGTGGACGCCCAAGGCCAGCCCCAGGTCTGCCAAAACAGCCTGGACGGCGTGAGCGACCGGGACTTTGCCATTGAATTCACGGCAGCGGCCTCGCTGTGCATGGTGCACATCTCGCGGCTGAGCGAAGAGCTGATTTTGTGGATGAGCCAGAACTTTGGCTTCATCAAGATTGCCGACCGCTTCACCACTGGCTCGTCCATCATGCCGCAAAAGAAAAACCCCGACGTGCCCGAACTCGCCCGGGGCAAAACCGGCCGCGTGGTGGGCCACCTGATGGGCCTGATCA
>CANHKH010000167.1 GCA_947460165.1 Comamonadaceae bacterium | reverse complement strand
TGGATTTGCAGGGACTTTTTTCTGGGCTGAACCCAAAGAAAAATTGTGCGCTGTCTACATGACACAGTCCCCCAGTCCATTGCGTGCCAGCTACCGCAGACTGATGAAAAATCTGGTTTCTCAAGCCATAGTCAATTGAGACAAGCCAAGCTCAACGGCAAGTTGGGCTTGGCTTTTGGGGACAAGTCAATCTGCTCAAGCGTGACTGATGTGATGACTTGATGGTCATGATGTGCGTTGCTGACGCTCAATGACATGTCAGCTATTGTGTTCACGCCCTCGGCTTTGCAGGCCAGCCAAAGTTGTGCCTGCTTTGCAGCGAAAAAAGTCACCCACCAACGTCCGCTCGCGGGAAGCGCCACTTCGATAACTGACTGTCGCTTCGCTATCGCGCTGGCTCGCAACGGCGAGTTCGACGCGAACACTCCGTAAGACAGGTGACGGTGCGTGCGCGGTGTCGGCACCAGCGCCGCCAGCCGCTGCAGGAGCGCCAGCGGCGACATCACCAGGTGCGTGGTCGGAGCGATCGCGCCAGAGGGTTTTGAGCTTGTGTGCCAACTGTCCTGCGGCGTTGGTCTGCACGCGTTCGTCTGCCAGCGCCGGCCGGGTGATGTAACGGCACAGAGTCTTTGTCGATGCTCGTCGAGCAGTCCGCCGTTGGCACAAGTACGAGGCTTCCCGCATCCCAGGGGGCCAGTGTCTGCATCTGAGCAGAGTCGGCTACGTCATCTATTGCGCCGCAATGGGAAAAGCTTGAATGTGCTTGCCTTCTCGCATGCCTGTCGCTTGCATCAGCCCTTCTTGTGCCGGCGGGCGAATGATGGTGCCCCGTGCTCAGCGGCATCAGACAAAATTTCCTCCATCGCCCGCTGCGCAGCAGGAGAACAAGTGCGACCGGCGCGTTGGACTACGGCGCAGTGGATCAATCGGTCGCCAAGCGCATGCCTGGGCTCGAGCAGCGTCCCGATGTCGACCAGTCGGCCTGCATCCAGGTCCGGAATGAGCCAGTCTCGCCAGGTGAACAGAAGCGCATCGGTATGCAGCGCAGCCTCACGCAACAAACTGGTATTGCTGCACGACAGCGCCAGTGGCAACGGGTCATCCTTTCCCAGGCCGCACACCTTTCTGAATGTGGCGCTGAATTCATCTGCCAGTTGGACGGCGGCCCACGGATACGCGAGGTAGTTGGCAGGCACCACTGGCGCGCCCCTTGTCAGCAGTGGATGCCCGGCACGGCAGAAGGTGGAGGCGTGCCGCCCCTCCAGCGGTGTAACCTTGAATTTGGGATTATCCGCGAGGTCCGCCGGGTAAGCGATAAAGAACTCGATCCGATCTTCTTCCAACTGTGCCCGCAAGAGCTTCCAGTCGCCGACCTCGATGTGCAGGCGCAGCTTGGGGTGCAGCCGGTTGAATGCGACGATCTGGCCCCGCAGCTTGGCGTCCAGGGCCATGCCGCTCACCCCGAACGACAGGTCGCCAGCTTCCGCGCTGTTGAACAGGCTCAGCTCGCGCGAGATGTCCGCGGCTTCGGACAACAGCGTTTTGCCACGGGCCACCAGGCGCGAACCCACCAGCGTCGGCCTGACCGACCTCGTGTCCCGGTCGAATAGCCTCACGCCGAACTCGGCCTCCAGCGACTGGATGCTTCGACTGAACGCCGTCTGAGAAAGGTACGCACGCTCTGCGGCGCGGGAAAAGCTGAGCTCCTCGGCCAGCAGCATGGCGTGGTGCAAACGTCGCAAATCCATTGTTGCGCTCCTTGCATAGATTGTCGTTCAATTATGCATTTTACTTGCACGATCAGGCGCTCCAGAATGCATCAAATGACTGAACCCATCACTCTCTTTCGCGAATCGCACCCCCAACCCAAGCTGAATGCCACGCCTTGGAAGCGCATCGATGGCACAAACCCACAAACGACGACAGTCGCAACCTACCAGTCACCCGATGGGAGAAAGACAGCAGGAATGTGGACTTGCACACCGGGGAAGTGGCAAATTGACTATGACCGATGGGAGTATTGCCACTTTCTGGAGGGGTACAGCATCATCACGCCCGACGGGAACAAGCCCATCCACGTCAAAGAGGGCGACATCTTCACCATCGAACCCGGGACCAAAGGTACATGGGAGGTCATTGAAACGGTACGCAAATACTTCATCTTCGTTTCTTGAGTCCGCCAAGCCGATCCCGCTAGGGCATTCGAATGTATTCGGGACTTGGATTACCCGACACGCTTCTGTCTTGAAAAGCGGCGAGACGACCGATTCCTTCGTCGATCTACTACTCCAGATTCTCCATCGTTCCTTCTATATTGAGGTTACCCCATGCTGCAGCCCAGGCAAATTCTTCTCGCCATCCTTTCTTCAGCCATCTTGCTTTTTGGGGCATCCGCGACAGCAGAGGTTTGGCCAGCCAAGGCGGTCCGCATCGTGGTCCCATTCACTGCGGGTGGGTCCACGGACGCCATTGCCAGACTGCTTGCCAAAAAAATGGAGCTGGTCGTCAAGCAGTCGGTGGTGGTCGAGAACATCACGGGTGCCGGGTCGATCATCGGCGTGCAATCGGTGGTCAGTCGCCCTGCGGACGGGTCCAGCATGGTGTTTACCGGGTCAGGCACGATCACTGTGATGAAGCATACGAACACCAGTTTGCCCATCGACCCCGAGGCGGCGCTGATGCCGGTAACCTTCGTCAATACACTGCCCCACTGGATCGTGGTCCGGGTCGATAGGCCGGAAAAGACGCTCGAGGATTTTCTTGTGTTCATTCGCAAGAACCCTGGCAAGGTGAATATCAGTGTCAACGCGGTCGGTGGTGCAGCACACCTGGCACTTGCCAACTGGGCGAAGACCAATGCGCTCGACTTCAATATCGTGCCCTACCGCGGCTCTTCCGCGGCCATGGTCGACCTGCTGGGCGGTACCACCACAGCGCATGTGGACGTTATCGGATCGTCTATGTCGTTCGTGAAAGCCAATAGGGCAAAAGCCCTGGCCGTCCTTCAGCAAGCCCCCATTGCGGCGCTGCCCGATGTTTCCGCGTCTGCGGCCGAAAACAATGGCGGCCTGTTGGTCTATGGTCAACATGTGTTGGCTGTGAAGAGCGGCACGCCTTCGGCCATCGTGGACCAGATCTACAACGTGGTCAAAGAAATAAGCGCACAACCCGACTTTGTGGAATATCTCCGCAACATCGGGTTTGAAAGAACGGTGCCCACGCCCTCCGAGTCCAGGGACATCCTGACGCAGGATTCCAAGCGCTTCGCGGATATCGTGCGCGCCACCAATATCCGTTTGAACTGACGGGCGGCAGGCCATGGCGCGTTCGAATTCAATGCCCCAACCGCAGCCAGAGAAGCTGACCATCTTCACTGCACGGCAAATCCACACGATGGATGAATCGTTGCCTCACGCGACGGCCATAGGCGTGATCGGCGACCGCATTGTGGCGGTCGGCGACCTGGCTTCTATGGCGCCGTGGCGCGAGGGGCGCGAGACGGTCGTCGACAACCGCCTGGCCGACAAGGTGTTGATGCCCGGCTTCATCGACAACCACCTGCATCCGTATCTGGGCGCGATTCTGACGCCCATGGAAATCATCGCCCCTGAGGCTTGGCGAATGGAAGGTGGCCGTGTGGCGCCAGCGGCGAACACGCCTGCGCGCTATCGTGAACTTCTGATCGAACGACTGGCAGCCCACCCTGACAAAGCAGATTGGTTCATCACCTTCGGCTACCAGCCGACCGAGCACGGCACCTGGACACGCAAAGAGCTTGATGAACTGTGCCCGGACCGGCCGGTGATCCTGTGGCACCGCTCGTACCACGAGAGCTACCTGAACAGCACCGCCCTGGCGAAACTCGGCATTTCCCCGGAGGTGGTCGGTGACCACCCGCAAGTCGACCTTGCGCGGGGGCATTTCTACGAGACGGGCAACAAGGTCGTGGTGACGGGACTGTTGCCCTATCTCATGCGGCCCGAGTGGTACCACAAAGGGCTGAACATCACTGCGGACCTCATGCAGCAGGGGGGCATCACCACCGCTGCCGATCTTGTTTTCGGGGCCGTGGACCCTGAGCACGAACTGGCCGCACTCGAGGCGTGTATTGAAAAGCCGGGCAGGCCACTGAGGATCGTCAATGTGTGCGATGCCCGCGCGTTTTCGAATCGGGCTGTGGGCCGCAAAGTCATGGGGTCTCCAACGCACTGTCCCGCGTTCGCTGAGGGAGTGAAAGCGGTTGAGGCCATGCAATCGCGATCCAGCCGGCGGGTGAAGTTCTCGCGATCGGTCAAGCTGTTTGCCGACGGTGCGATGTTCTCGCAATTGATGCAGATGAAGCCACCAGGCTTTATCGACGGCCACGACGGCGAGTGGTTGATGGCGCCAGAGGTATTGGCCGAAGGCGTGAAGGTGTTCTGGAACGCGGGCTACCAACTCCACGTCCACGTGAACGGTGACGGCGGTATGGAATCTGTGCTGGCCTCCCTTGCCGCGGCCCAGGAGCAAAAGCCTCGTTTCGACCATCGCTTCATGATGCACCACGTCGGCTTTCACACCAACGCCCAGAGCAGCAAGATGGCCGCGCTGGGTGCGCACGCGTCGGTCAATCCGTATTTCATCTTTGCATTGGCGGACGACTACTCGCTGCTGGGTCTGGGGCCGGAACGGGCAGAACAGATCGTGCGCGCGGGCTCGTTGATCCGCAACGGCATCCGGGTGTCGTTTCATTCCGACTTCATGATGGCACCCACCGAACCGCTGACTCTGGCCTGGTGCGCGGCAACGCGGACAACCCGGTCGGGGCGCGAGGTCTGCTCGGCCGAGCAACTCACATTGGAAGAAGCCTTGCGCGGCATCACGATCGACGCCGCCTTTGCGTTGCATCTCGATCACGAGATCGGATCGATCGTCGCGGGCAAGAAGGCCGACTTCACCGTGTTGGAGGACGACCCATACGCGCTGGGCGTCCAGCGCCTCAAGGATGTGCGTGTCGCCGGAACCGTGTTCGAGGGCGAGGTGCATTTGCGCGAGCAGGCGTTGTCCAGCAGCTTATCGGTGCGCACGCCAGCGCGATCTGCCGACGCGGCCCAGCATGCCGCAGGCGCGCCCGTTGGGCGCACCCAGCGCCAAATGCAACGTGGCCGTTACCGTCCAGTGGCTGAAGGTTGCTGCGACGCAGACGGCGATCCCTGCCTGTTCCTGCGTCAGCTTGCCGGATGGTTGCAGGACTGCGGTAGGGTAGGAAGATGAACATGCATTTCACACCCCAAACGGCGTCCTGGCTGAACATGGTCGAACGCTTTTTTCTCGACATCACCGTCAATCGGCTGCGCTGCGGTGTATTCACCAGCGTGCCAGAGTTGGGAGCTGCCATTGACAAGGACGTCGCCCATCACAAGCTGGCGACTCGCGCGGCCACGACGGGATGGTCCCGCAGCGCAGCGCCCACGCTGCTCGCCCCGGCCGGGCTGCCCAGCCCCGTCACCGCGTCCGAGAAGAACTCCCGGTTGATCGCGATGAACTGCGTCAGGGGCCCGGGTACGTCGGCATCCTCAAAGATCGCCTCGGGCGGGCACACCGACACGCAGATGCCGCAGTTGATGCACTCGTCCGGGTGGATGTAGAAGGTGCGCGGCCCTTCGTAGATGCAGTCGACCGGGCAGCAGGCGACACAACTGGCGTCCTTGCAGTCGATGCAGGTGTCGACGATGACGTAGGCCATGGCCGTTCGCGCCGGGTGCCGCTGCCGCTCAGCGGCCCTTCCACTGCGGCTTGCGCTTTTCCTGGAACGCGCGCACGCCCTCGTTGCCATCTTCGGAGTTCAGCGCTGCCACGAGGGCCGGCAGGCGCAGCGCCTGCGCCTGGGCGGGGCTCATGGCGCAGGTGGTGCGCACCACCTGCTTGATGGCCTTGAGCGACAGGGGTGCGCAGGCCAGGATGTCCTGCACCCAGCGCGCCACGGTGGTGTCGAGTTCGGCGCGTGGTACCACCTCGTTGACCAGGCCCATCTCCAGCGCCTGCGCAGCGCTGGCGCGTTTGCCGGTGAACATCATGGCCATGGCCTTGCGAAAGGGCACCTGGCGCTGCAGCAGGGTCATGCCGCCGTCGAGCGGCATGCGTCCCACCAGCGGCTCGGGCAGGCCGAAGCTGGCCTCTTCGCAGGCGATGACGATGTCGCAGCCCAGCACCATCTCAAAACCACCGCCCAGCGCGAAGCCGTTTACTCGGGCAATCACGGGCACTAGCAATGTCTCGCGCAAGGCAATGCCGCCAAATCCACCGGGGCGTGGTGCGGCCCAGTATTCCAGGCCGGTGACTGACGGGTTCTTGAGGTCGGCGCCGGCGCAAAAGGCGCGGTCTCCGGCGCCAGTGAGCACTAATACGCGCACCTCGGGGTCGTTCTCGATCTCGGTCCAGGTGCGCTGCAGCTCGGCCTCGGTGGCCAGGTCGACCGCGTTCAGGGTGTGGGGAATAGGATTTTCAAACGCCATAGGACGCCCCAAGTGAGAGCCTAAAAAGCTCCCGGCCGAGCCCGCAGAGGGCCGAAGTACGCAAGTCTGGGCGGGTTCAGCGCGCAATCTGGACGTCTGGCGACTCGGGGATGGCGAGTTTGCAGGTCTTTGAACGTTCACGGCTCGCAGGATTGGACCCAAGTTTCAGGGTTGACCTTAATGTTGGCCATGGCGTTCCGACACAGCGCGTAGTGCCACCCCGGCTGCGGGGTAGCCGCCGCCCGTGGCGAGCGTATTCGACGGCCGACGCGGCTCAGGCGGCGAACATCGTTTTCATCGCCAGTTTGCAGGCTGCTAGGCTGTGCCTTCAACGACCGCTCTGGATCAGGCAGATCGTACAGCCGACTGACCGGACCCAGCCTAAAGCCGAACATAAAAATTAACAGCCCTTTAATTTGGGCATCTCACTGATTCAGGCTGGCAGCCGTCGGTGACCCATGCCCAAAATGCACCGACACCAACACCTGTCCCCGTGATCTCCCTGATGCGAAGTCCATTCAAAATTTGTATGATGACCTGATCAATTGACATCAGGGAACCCCATGCAACGCAGAATCTGGATCGCAGCGGCCGCTGCTTTGGTCGCCATTTCGCCATTGATGGCCAGCACCGCTTCGGCCCAAGCTTGGCCCACTCGGCCCATCAAGCTGGTGGTGCCTTTTCCGCCCGGTGGGCTGATCGACAACATGGCCCGCCTGGTCGCGCCCAAGCTGGCGCTGGAGTTGGGCCAGCCCATCGTCATCGACAACAAGCCGGGTGCCGGTGGCAACCTGGGCGCGGCCGAGGCGGCGCGTGCGCCAGCCGATGGCTACACCTTGCTCATGGCCTCGCCCCCGCTGACCATCAGCCCGGCGCT
>CANHKH010000166.1 GCA_947460165.1 Comamonadaceae bacterium | reverse complement strand
GTTTCGGGGTCGCTTTCGCGAGCCCGACGCATTGAATCGGGCGGGGCGATTTTCGCGGTCAGAGACTTTCCGGCGCGGATAGCGATTCTCCAACCGACAAAAACCGGGGTCAGATAGAGATTTAACCGACCCCCTCGTATCTGACCATGGCTCCAAAGCGCAGGGCAAATCAGCATGCGGCCTTGATCAAATCAGCTGCTTTTTCAGCCAGCATGATGGTGGGCGCATTGGTGTTGCCACTGACGATGCGCGGCATGACCGAGGCGTCGACCACGCGCAGGCCCGGCACACCGTGCACGCGCAGCTGCGCATCCACCACCGCCATGTCGTCTTGCCCCATGCGGCAGGTGCCCACCGGGTGGTAGACCGTGTCGGCGTTTTGGCGAATCCAGTGTTCGAGTTGTTCGTCGGTGTGCGCTTGGGCAGATGCGGCCCACTCCCGGCCATAGGCGGCCAAGGCGGGTTGGGCCAGGATGCGCTGGGCTTGGCGAACGCCGTCGCGCAGGCGCTGCAGGTCACGCGGATCGCTCAAAAACTGCGGGTCGATCAGCGGTGCGCTGTGCGGCTTGCTGTCGGCCAGTTGCACACGGCCTCGGCTGTGCGGTTGCAACAAACACACATGCAAGGAGTAACCATGGCCAAGCGTCAGTTGGCGGCCGTGGTCCACCAGCTTGGCCACCACAAAGTGCAGCTGAATGTCGGGGTGCGCCTCCTCCGCTCGGCTTTTGTAAAACGCCCCGCCTTCTGCAAAGTTGGTGGTCAGGCGCCCCGTGCGGTGTTGACGCCAAGCCCACAGGGCTTGCAAAGTGTGCCAGATGCCCTGGGGTGACACGCCAAGCAAATCGGTGTGCCCAGGCGCATCGGCCACCAGCACCGCGTCGGGGTGGTCGTGCAGGTTCTCGCCCACACCAGGCAAGTCATGCCGCACCGCAATGCCCAGGCTTTGCAAATGCGCGGCGGGCCCTATGCCTGAGCGCATGAGGATGGCGGGCGACTGGAAAGCGCCCGCGCTCAAGATGATGTCGCGCCTGGCGCTCAGCACTTGCGCCTGCTTGTCTTGCACGGCGTGCACCTGCCGCGCCACACCGTCCTCCCAGCCAATCCGGTCCACCGTGAGGCCCGTCATGACGTGCAAGTTGGCTCTGCCCCGGTGGGGCGTGAGGTAGGCCTTGGCCGCGCTGAAGCGCTCGCCCGCCCGCTGGGTGACTTGGTACAGACCTACGCCTTCTTGCGTGGGGCCATTGAAGTCGGTGGTGTGCGCCAAACCCGCTTGCATGCCTGCCTGCACAAAGCGTTGGGCAAACACGTTGGGGCTTTGCAGGTCGGCCACGTTCAAGGGGCCGTTTTGGCCATGCCATTCGTTGTGAATGCGCTCGTTGTGCTCGGCCTTCAAAAAGTAGGGCAAGACCTCGGCCCAGGACCAACCCGAGCAACCCATCTGGGCCCAGGTGTCGTAGTCGGCCTGTTGGCCGCGAATGTAGGCCATGGCGTTGGTGGAGCTTGAGCCCCCCAAGGTGCGGCCACGCGGCTGAAAACCACGGCGCCCCAGCAGGCCGGGCTGAGGCACGGTGCTCAGGCCTTGTGAGACGATTTCGGTGCGGGCCATGAGCGCGATGCCTGCGGGGCAGTGGATCAGCGCACTGGTGTCGGGCGGGCCGGCTTCAATCAAGGCGACCTGCACGCCAGGGTCTTCGCTGAGGCGACTGGCCAACACACAACCGGCCGAGCCACCGCCCACGATCACGTAGTCAAATTCCATGCATCCCCCGCCCAAAGCTTTGTGCTGTCAATGTAAGGGCTCAGGCAGGTCAGAGCCTGTCTTGCGCGCGTCAAGCCAGGCGGCACACCGCCAGGCTCAAACCGCTCACAATGGCAGCTTATGTGGAGAAATGCCATGTTGCTTTCCTTGCAAGTTTCACCCCTGACTGCCGCCGCAGGTCCTGGCCATGACTGCCGCTGAACTTGAACAGGCTTGGCAAGACAAGCGCTGGTGGTGGCTGCTGAGCCCCGCCATTCCCTTGGCTTTCACGGGCTCTTTGCTGGCCTTCCTGTGGAGCGGCCAATGGTGGTGCATGTTGCTGGCGCCGCTGGTCATCCATGTGTTGTTGCCCGTGCTCGACCGTGTGTTGGGCGAGGACTTGAGCAACCCGCCTGAATCGGCCGTGGCGCAACTGGAGCAAGACCTGTTTTACCGCGCCTTGGTGTGGGCCTATGTGCCTTTGCAAATGACAGGCACGGTATTGGGCGCTTGGATCGCGGCCACTCAGGCGCTGCCTTGGTTCGGTTATGCCAGCTTGGTGTTCACGGTGGGGGCCATCAACGGCATTGGCATTGGCACCGCGCATGAGTTGGGCCATAAAAGAGAAACGCTGGACCGGTGGCTGTCCAAGATCGCTTTGGCACCCAGTGCCTATGGCCACTTTTTTGTGGAGCACAACCGAGGCCACCACAAACACGTGGCCACCCCGCAAGACCCGGCGAGCGCGCGCATGGGCGAGAGTTTCTGGGCTTTTTTGCCGCGATCGGTGTGGGGCAGCTTGCAATCGGCATGGGCGCTGGAGCAAGCGCGTTTGAAGCAACAAGGCCGCAGCGTTGGGTCTCTGCAAAACCACAACCTGCAGGCCTGGGGCCTGACGCTGCTCTTGTTTGGCTCGTTGGTGGCATGGCTGGGCTGGACGGTTTTGCCATTTTTGGTCTTGCAGGCGGTGTATGCCGCCTCCATGCTGGAGGTGGTGAACTATGTGGAGCACTATGGTTTGCTGCGCCAGCGTGACGCGGCTGGCCGCTATGTGCGCTGCGAGGCCGAGCATTCCTGGAACAGCAATCACCTGGTGGGCAACCTGGTGCTGTACCAACTGCAAAGACATTCTGACCACCACGCCCACCCCAGCCGCCGCTACCAAGCGCTGCGGCATTTAGCGACGGCCCCGCAACTGCCCGCCGGATACGCCACCATGATCACGGTGGCGTATTGGCCGCCCTTGTGGTTTGCGTGGATGGACCACCGCGTGATGAGCCACTATGGCGGGGACCTGAGCCGGGTCAATGTGCAGCGATAGGCCCGCAAAAACTCATGTGGCGCTGGGTCTCATCAATGGGGGCAGAGGCATCCGCAGCATGCTCACGACAGCCAAACAGCGCTGGGTGGCAGTGAGCAGCGCACGGCTTGGCTTGTTGAACGCCAACACGGTCTAGGCACTCGCCAAGCACGCGCAGGGCTATTCACTTCGGTTGGGACACTGCCTGAGTCTTTTTTGACTTTGAGGGGGCGGAACGTACCGTGAGCATTGAGTCATTCACGCGCGGACCCTCACTCGTGGTGACGCCCGCTTGCTCGCCCGTGCCCATCTCCTTACTGTTGAGTCAGCCATTCAGGGGCTTGCGGTGCTATAAGAGGCACTAATTAACAAACTGATAAACATGTTTCAAACTATATGGATCAGCTTGTCCCTTGCCCTCTTGATCGCGACCTCAGCGACATCAGCGACAGCCCAGACGGTGCAGGACGTCGAAAAGTCACGAACTTTGAAAGTTTGCATCTGGCCAGACTATTTCGGCGTCAGCTACCGAAACCCTCGAAACGATTCCCTCCAAGGCATAGACATTGACCTGTCCCGGGCTTTTGCCCGTGACCTGGGTGCGGCGGTCAGCTATGTAGAAACTGACTTTTCTCGCCTCATTGATGACTTGCAGGCCAAGCGCTGCCATGTGGCCATGATGGCGGTGGGCGTCACCCCGCAGCGGCAGGAGCGCGTGGATTTTTCCCTGCCCTACCTGCGCAGCGATGTTTACGCTGTGGCCACGCGCGCGAATCAGAGCGTTCGCCGATGGGGTGACATTGACCAGCCTGGCCGGGTGGTGGTGGTCCAAAAAGGCACCTTCATGGAGCCCGTGATGCAGGGCACGCTCAAGCATGCCAAGCTCGATTCGGTGTTGCGGCCCAACGAGCGAGAAAGAGAAGTCGAGTCCGGCCGGGCAGACGTGTTCATGACGGACTACCCGTACAGTCGGCGCGTTCTGTCCACCTTCGATTGGGCGGTGGTGATTGCACCGGACCGCCCCATTCGCCTGACCGACTACGCCTACGCCGTGGCCAAGGGCGACAGCGCGTGGTTGGCGCGGGTGAACACCTTTGTGCGCCAGATCCGGCAAGACGGCCGGCTTGCTGAGGCTGCCAAGCGCTTCGACCTGCTGCCTATCATCGTCAAAGATTGAATTCATGCGCCAAAGCTCTTGGCGTTCAATCGTAGTTTCGGTGGACTGGCGATTTGTCGCGCTGTGGCTGACCACCCTGGCCATCATCTGGGCGTCTTATGCCATTGCACACCGCACCATCGTCGACAACATGGAGCGCAATCTTGAGCAGCGTCTTGAAACAGACACGCTGGTGCTGGAGGACCACGCCTCCCGAGTCCTGGATGGCGTGGTGTCTAGGCTGGAAGCCGTCGCAGAGCTCAGTGACATCCAAGACCTGGCGCACACCGAAAAGTTCTCGCAACAGCTGCGCGACTTGCTCTTTGATGACACGGTGGTGCGCAGCCTTTCTTTGGTCGATCCACAGGGCGTCATCGTGGTCAGCTCCAACCGGGGCAACATCGGAAAGAGTGTGACCCAGCCCGTTTGGGACAGCCTGAGCGAACCTGAAGACCAGCATCGAAAAGGCGTGCATTTCACCAGCGCGCTGGCTCAGCGGGACCTGGCCGACACGCCTGTGCAGGCGGTGACGGATGGTGCATCCCAGACGGTGTGGCTGGGGCACATTGATGCAAAAACCTTGGCCCTGGCAGGACACCGATGGGTGGTCGCCATCAATTCCGGCGTTTTCCAAAACTTTTGGTCGGCGGCAACGCGGCGCAACGACTTTCAAGTGGGGCTGTACAGCTACACGGGACAGCGGCTGGTGGGCCTGGGCAAAGGGCCTGCCGCCTCCGCGCTGGTGTCAAAGGGGATTGAGGCGTCATTGCAAGTGCGGGAAAACGGCAAAGTGGTTGTGGATGAACTCAAGGGCTGGCTCATCCGTTACCGCGCCAGCACGCGGCACCCTGTTGTTTTTGTGATGTTTGTGGACCGCGCGGCGCAGGTGCAGGAGCAGCTTGACCGCACCTCCGCCTTGCGCTGGTCGGCCCTGGTTGGCTCCTTGGTGGCCAGCTTGGTGATTGGCTTGTTTTATCTCGGTTCGCGGCGATACCACCAGTTTGCCTGGACGAACAAGCAGTTGCGCCAGGAGGCGCACACGGATGCGCTGACAGGCTTGGCCAATCGCCGGGCTTTCGACGACCTGGTGCCGCTGGAGCTGACGCGGGCCAGCGCGCTGGGCTTGCCGCTGTCCTTGATGATCTTGGATTTAGACCATTTCAAGTCCATCAACGACAGGTTTGGTCACCCCGCGGGCGATGCCGTCCTCAAGGAAATGGCCGGGCGCTGGCAAGCCTTGCTCCGCTCGAACGACCTCATCGCTCGAATCGGTGGCGAAGAGTTTTGTGTGGTGCTTCCAGGCACAGGTTCAGACCGAGCAGAAGCTGTCGCGCTAAAGCTGCTCGAAGAAACCCGCCGCGCAGCCGTGGTCGTTCCACACCTTGCGTCTTTGTTGCCGGTCACGGTCAGCATTGGGCTGCTGGGCTTTGACATTTGTCCGGTTGACGCTCAGCTGGCCAACCTCTTTATGACCGTAGACAGTGCCTTGTACCGCGCCAAGACCAACGGGCGTGACCGAGTGGTGAGGATCTCCTTGCATGGCAAGCATCAGGACCGCATGCGCTATCGTGACTTGAGCCAAGCGCAAGCCGATGAGCTGGCCTTTGATGACACTGACTCGCTGCATCCGGCCCAGCCGTCTGCGCTTGCCCCCACCGAAGAGACCAAAGACCGGCCACCGGTGCATTGATGAGCGAGGGCAAGGCCTTCGCTCAAGCGGCTCGCCAACGGATAAACGCACCCTCGGAGGCCGTCGTCTCCGAGGGCTGGTCGGGCACCACGGCTGAGCCCTGAGCCCCAAAGGGGCGAGGGAGCATGACAAGCTCCCGAATTCCTCCCTCCCCCTCTGGGGGAGGGCCGGGGTGGGGGCATCGCGTGGCACTGACCTTGCCTCTGAATTCCGTACCCCATAACCGAGTCACGAATTGACTTGCTTTGCCTGAGCGGCAAGCCAGTCTTGCTCGAACCGCACTGGGCTGACATAGGCCAGCGTCGAGTGCAATCGGGTCTGGTTGTACCAGAGCAGTCAGGCTATGACTTCGTCTTTGGCCTGTCGCCGTGTCACGAAGCGCTGACCGTGTAGCCGTTCTACCTTCAACGAGCCGAACACAGTCTCGCTGCAAGCGTTATCCCAACAATTGCCGCGTCGGCTCATCGAGGCCGTGAAGCCGTACTCCGTGAGCACATCCCTGAAGTCATTGCTGGCATATTGGCTGCCTCTGTCGCTGTGGAAGATCAATCCAGCTTGCTTGCTCGGATGCCGCTTGAACCAGGCCATGCGCAGCGCGTCGATGACGATCTCGCGGGTCATGTCCTCCCGCAGCGACCAGCCCACCACCTGGCGGCTGAACAGGTCAATCACCACCGCCAGGAACAGCCAACCTTCATCGGTGTGGATGTAGGTGATGTCACCTGCCCAGACCTTGTCGGGCTCGGCCACGCTGAACTGCCGATCCAGCAGATTGGGCGCAATCGGCAAATCGTGGTTGCTGTCCGTGGTGACCTTGAAGCGGCGCTTGCCCTTGGCACGGATGCCATGCAGCTGCATGAGCTTCTGGACCCGCTCCTTGCCCACCCGGATACCCCTGCCCACAAGCTCTTTCCACGTCCTGGGCCAGCCGTAGCTGCCGCAGGTCTCGGCCTGGATGGCCTTGATGTGCACCAGCAGCGCGTCATCGCTGAGGTGGCGCCGCTGGGCCGAACTGGCCGCCCGCACGAAGTGCTCGTGGTACCCAGCCACGCTGGCCTGAAGAACCCGGCACTGAACCGAGATTGGCCAAATCCGGCGGTGCCGTTGGATAAAGGCGTACTTCAACTCTGCACTTTCGCGAAGTACGCCGTCGCTTTTCCCAGGATGTCGCGCTCCATCTTCACGCGCGCCAGCTCGGCCCGCAGCCGGCTGATCTCCATCTGCTCAGCGCTGACCACCTTGCTGTCTGCGCCTTTGAGCCTGCCTTGTCGGTCAGCCTTGACCCAATTGAACAGCGTTTGTTCCACCACGCCCAGCGATCTGGCCGCTGCCGCAATGCTCTGCCCGCCAGTCACCAGCCGCACAGCTTCCCGTTTGAACTCCAGCGTGTAGCGCGCCCGCACTGTCTTCGTCATATTCATACTCCTTGCTCACATTGACACACTCAGCAAGGGGTACGTTTTTCAGGGACAAGGTCAGATGGCCAGCTCAAATTCACTCGCTTGAATGGAGATCGGACAGCACAT
>CANHKH010000165.1 GCA_947460165.1 Comamonadaceae bacterium | reverse complement strand
GGCGCGTTTTGCGCCGTTGCCGCTGACTTCTTGGGGCCGTCGAGCCAGTTGAACTTGTTGGTGCTCAGCAAGATGAGGTGAATCATCGCTGCCAGCGCAAACAGGAACACGCCCTGCACCACCATCGCACGAAGGGGGTCGTAAAGTCGCCAAACTCTCCACATGGTCTTTTCTCCTAAATGATGTGAGACATGAGTGTGTAAACCGCTGCATGGACGCCCGAGAGCAGGCTGGTTTTTTGCTCCGCGCCAGGCAGCCAGTTTTGCCAATGCAGCCCGACCAGTTGGCCAAGAATTGCAATTGACAAGAGCAGCACAAAGCACGGGGCAAAAATCAGGACAAGCGTGAACTTGTCATCCCGGTGAGATGGCTTGTTTGAAT
This sequence comes from Comamonadaceae bacterium, assembly GCA_947460165.1. Classification (GTDB taxonomy): domain Bacteria; phylum Pseudomonadota; class Gammaproteobacteria; order Burkholderiales; family Burkholderiaceae_C; genus Polaromonas. The sequence goes on along the minus strand of CANHKH010000165.1, from coordinate 7,065 downwards.
AAGACATGTCGTTCATGGCAGTTTCTCCATTCATGAGTGAACCGAACTTAGAACCAGGGTCTCCACGCCCACACCAAGGCATGCGCGATCACGGCGACTGCCGTGAAACCCACAAGACCTTGGACGTAGTACGTGTGAAACTCCTGAGCTTCCTCGTCGGTCAGTCCGGAAATTGAAGTCCGATTTGACATACGAATGCTCCTTTTTAAAAAGGCCGGATGGCCTGCGTTGCGCGCAGCCCGCGCAACCTGGGCGTCCGCAACACAGTGCTGCGAAATTCTTCAAGCAAACGCCAAGGCGCTTGCCCATGTGTGAGGTGAGGCTCAACCCCTTCATGCGGGCTCTCCCAAGCCCATGTGCAGGCCGGCGCGGCTGACATGGTCTTCGGTGACCAGTGTTTGCTGGGCCTCGCGCGCCAACTGCTCGGCGTGGTCGCGCAAGCGCTTGGCCGCAGAAATTTGCACCAGCACCGGTTGGCTGGCCACCAGGGCATGCAAGCGAATTTGCGCTTGGTCTTCCCAGGGTGTGGCCGCTTCCGTCGCGCGTGCGAGCGTGGCCGGGGCCTTGTCCATGTCGGTGCCCAGGGGCAAGATGTGGAACAGCGCATCAAACAACGCGTTGCAGACCTCTTGAATCAGGTAACTGGCTCCGCTGTAGCCCATGAAGGGGGTGCCGGTGTGGCGGCGAATGATGGCGCCTGGGAAGGAGGCAGGGATGAAAGAGGCGCGCATGGGGCCTGTGCTTCCTGCTTCGGCCAAATACATGCGTTCGTTGTAGCTGCCAAACAAAATCAGCGGCGTCTGCTTTTGCACCAGCTCGCGGATGGCGGCGTTGTCGGTTTTTTGACCCGCCAGGCGCGAGACGGCAAAGCGGCAGGGCAAACCCATCTCGCCTTCCAGAAAGCTTTTCAAGCCGCGCGTGTAGGTGTCGGTGGCCACCACGGCAAAGCTGGCGGTGGCAAAAAAATCTTGTGTCACCGAGCGCCACAGGTCCCACACCGGTTTCAAGGTGGTGTGCTTCTCGCGCTCAATGAAGGGCTCAGGGTCCAGGCCCAGAATTTCTCCGAGCTTGCGTAAAAAAGCGGTGGTGCTGTGCAGGCCAATGGGCGCTTGCAGGTAGGGCCGGTCCAGCGCCTCGCAGAGCATGCGGCCGAACTCGCGGTACATGCAGATGTTGGCGTCGGCCTCCACCAGTTGCGAGACTTCGGCCAGGTGGCTGCCCAGCGGAAAGGTCAGGTTGATGTCGGCACCTATGCCTTGCACCAGGCGGCGGATTTCGGCCACGTCGCTGGCACTGTTGAAGTTGCCGTAGCACGGGCCAATGATGTTGACGCGTGGCTTTTCGCCTTCTTTGCGCTTGCGGGCAGGCACTTTTTTCATGCCGTACTCGGTCCACAGCCACATCATGGCGCGGTTGGCGCACTGCCACTGGTCCTCGTCAATCGTGCGTGGCAAAAAGCGCATCAGGTTGGTGCCCTCGGGCGTGACGCCGCCGCCAATCATCTCGGCGATCGAGCCGGTCACCACCACGGCGGGCAGGTCCGGGTCCAGCACGGCGTGGGCCTTTTTCATGGCGCCTTCTGTGCCTTCGCGGCCCAGTTGCTCTTCGGCCAGGCCGGTCACCACAATGGGCAACTCATGCGGGGGCAGGGCGTCTGTGTAATGCAGCACGCTGGTCACAGGCAGGTTTTCGCATCCCACCGGGCCGTCAATCACCACCTGCAGGCCCTTGATGGCCGTGAACACATACACCGCACCCCAGTAACCGCCTGCGCGGTCGTGGTCGATGACGTAGTTCATCGGTGGTTTGGGTGTGGGCTTATCGCTCATGATCCGATGGCCTCCTGCGCCGCACGCTTTTTGGCCTGCTTTTCGCGTTGGCGCTTCATGTCGGCGCGAAAGTCGGGGTGCGTTTGCGGCACCTCTGTCCATACACCGGCTTGGTCGGCCTTGCCCACGTCGCCAAAAAAGTCGTTCATGGTGTCAAAGCGGGCTTTATTGCCCATGGCGCCGTTGATGACTTGCACCAGCGAGCCTGCCGCCGCCGCACCCATCAGAGGGCGCGCAGAGATCAAGTTGGTGAAGTACAGCGACGGGATGGCCGCTTCTTTGGCGAACTGCACCACGGGTGTGGTGCCAATGGCCAGGTTGGGTTTGAATTCTTGAATGGCGGCCAAGTCTTGTTCCAGCGAGGCGCGGAACTGCACATGCACGCCCTTGGCTTGCAGCCAGGCCGCGTCATGGGCGTTCCAGGCGGTGGCCGGGCAGGCCGAGCCCACGTAGCGCAGGTCGGCGCCGCATTCCACCAGCCAGCGAGCCACCAAGAGTTCAGAGCCCTCGTAGCCGCTCAAGGTGATGCGCCCGTTGATCTTGGTGTGGGCCAGCACGCCCCGAATGGCGGCCAGGGCCTGGTTGCGTGCAGCGTCAATCTTGGCTTGGGCCACGCCGGTGGCGCGGCCAATGGCGCCCAGCCAGTCGTGGGTGCCGTCTATGCCCACCGGGGCCGAGCCAATGATGGGCCGGCCGGCGGCCTCAAACTCGCGGATGGAGGCGGTGTAGAAGGGGTGGATGGCAGCGACGGCCGCGCCGTCCAGGGCGGAGTACAACTCGCGCCATTCGCGGGTGGGCGCCACCGTGCCCACGGCCAGGTCCATGGGGGCCAGCATCTGGCCAATGAACATGGGGTCGGCCGGGAACATCTCGCCGAGCAGCGTGATGGTGGGCTTGTCCGAGCGGGCCTGGCGTGGGGCAGCCACGGGGCCGGCCATGATTTCTTGGCGGGCGTAGCGCAGCATGGCGCCAGTCAACACGTCTTTGGCCTCGGCATGCGTGGGCACGCCAAAGCCGGGCACGTCAATGCCTATGATGCGCACCCCGTTGATGGATGGAGGCAGCAATTGCAGCGGCACGCCGCTGGCCGTGGGCACGCACAAATTGATGATGACGATGGCATCTAACTTCGCCGGATCGGCCTGGGCGTGCACGGTCTCGCGGATGTCTTCAAACAGCTTGCCGGTGACCAAGGTCTCGGAGTTGAACGGCACGTAGCCCACGCTGCGGCGGGCGCCGTAAAAATGCGAGGTGAAGGTCAAGCCGTACACGCAGCAGGCCGAGCCCGACAAGATGGTGGCGGTGCGCCGCATGCGCAGGCCCACGCGCAGCGAGCCAAAGGCCGGGCACATGCTTTGCGGCTGGTCGTGCGGCCCTTTGGGGTAGTCGGCCGCGTACTGGCTGAGCACCTCGCTCTTGCCCGCAGCGCTTGCGGCTTGTTGCATCAACGCGCTGCCGGCGTGGCAGCCCATGCCATCCACAGCTGGTTCGGCTTTGACGGGGGTGATGGGGATGATGTTGGCCATGGCTGAAATGCTTTCAGGCGGCGTCGTAAATCACTTCAAGCGACGGCTTGGTGGTGCTGGTGACACCGCACATGTCAAATTCGGTGGCTGGCTCCAGCACCACGTTGCGGCCCACGGTGTCGGCGCTGAAGAGACCCAGCAAACCGTCTTGCGTCATGGGTGTGGGGCGCACGGGTGGCGCGTCGGCCACGTTTTGCGCCAGTCCAGCAAACAGCGGGCCCCATTCGCCGTCAGGCCGGCCGATGATTTCGTAGCTGGCGCTCTTGCGGCGAATGTCTTCGTTGGCGGGGATGGCGGCCAAGATGGGAATGCCCACGGACTGGGCAAAGGCGGCGGCCTCGCCGGTGCCGTCATCCTTGTTGATCACCACGCCGGCCACGCCCACGTTGCCACCCAGTTTGCGGAAGTACTCCACAGCCGAGCACACGTTGTTGGCCACGTAGAGCGATTGCAGGTCGTTGCTGGCCACGACGATGACTTTTTGGCACATGTCGCGGGCAATCGGCAGACCAAAGCCGCCGCAGACCACGTCGCCCAAGAAGTCGAGCAAGACAAAGTCAAAGCCCCACTCATGAAAGCCCAGCTTTTCCATGGTCTCAAAACCGTGGATGATGCCGCGCCCACCGCAGCCGCGACCGACTTCAGGGCCGCCCAACTCCATGGCGTACACACCGTCGCGCTTGAAGCACACATCGCCAATGGCCACGGTCTCGCCGGCGAGTTTTTTCTTGGACGAGGTCTCAATGATGGTGGGGCAGGCTTTGCCGCCAAAGAGCAAGCTGGTGGTATCGCTCTTGGGGTCGCAGCCGATCAGCAGCACTTTTTTGCCTTGCTGGGCCATCATGTAGGACAGGTTGGCCAGCGTGAAGCTTTTGCCAATGCCGCCTTTGCCGTAGATGGCGATGATCTGCGTCTCTTTTTTGATTTCACCGGTGTGTACCGGGTCGGGCTCATGCGCGGCTTCGCGGCGCAGGCTCTCCACAAATTTCACGGTTTGAACTTGGCCGGGTGCCAAATTGGTGGCGGAAGCGGTCATCAATGTCTCCAATCCAAAATCATCTTGAGGCACTGCGGGTCGCCAAAAGCCACTTCATAGGCTTCGTGCGCCTGCCCAGGGGTCTGGGTGTGTGTGATCAAACCATCGAGGCTGAGCACCCCGGTGTGGACCAATTCATTCACGGCCAGCAGATCGGCCTTTTTCCATTCGGCGGCCACGCGGATTTGGGCTTCACGCATGAAGGCCGGGGCGTAGGCGAAGGAAATTTGTTCTTTGTAAAAGCCTGCCAGCACCACCTCACCGCCCGGGCGCAGGCGAGGAATCACGCGGTCCAGGATGTTGGCGTCGCCGCTGACGTCGTAAATGGCGGCGTAGTCGCGGCGGTCGTCTTCGTCCGGGTGAATCACCGGGTAGCTCTCGCCGCTTTGGCGGCGGGCGGCGCTGGTTTCCCACACGGTGGGCGCGGGCAGTCCCGCAGCCACTGTCAGGCGTGCCAAGAGGCGGCCCATGATGCCGTGGCCAATGATGAGCGAGGGTGGTGTGGCAGGCTCGCGCGTGCCGCCCAGCGCCACGCTGTGGTAGGCCGTGGCGGCCAGGGCCAGCAGGCAGGCCTGGGTGCCCAGGTGGTCGGCCACGCGCACCACGCGGCCATGGGGCACCACCAGACGGGCACCGGCGCCACCAAAGAGGTTGTGCACGCCCTCAAAGCACTGCGAGCCGGGCACAAACACCGTGTCGCCCACTTTCAGGTCACAGCTTTCGGGCAATTGGTGCACGCTGGTGATGGTGCCGACTGTTTCGTAACCAGGCACCAGGGGATAGCCCATGCCGGGGAAGGCGGGCATGCTGCCGTCCCAGAGCAAGCGCTCGGTGCCAGTGCTGATGCCGCTGAAGCTCACTTCGACCTCAATGTCGCCGGTGCGCGGGGCTTGCAGGGCCAGCTTTTCCACGGCCAATTGGCGGGGACTGCGGAAGACGATGGCTGAGGAATCCATGTGTGTCATCTTAGACTTACAGTTTATTGTGTCAAATTTACTTGACGCATTTGCTCGATTCTTGGGCAAATTTAAGGGTAAACACTGATCTCAAACCGGTTTTTGGCCGGTCAGCAGGCTGGCGTGCAGCGGCATGGGGTTGGGGATTTGACGCAAACCCACAAAACCGGCTTCGGCCATGAGGCCGTGCAACTGGGCGGCGGTGCGCAGCCTGCCTTCGCCCATGGCCAGCAGGTAAAAATGAAAGTAGGCGTCACCCGTGGCGCTGCCTGCGGCCTGGGCCATGGGCTCGGCCAGCAGCAAGGTGCCGCCGGGTGCCAGGGCCTCAAAAATAGCGCGCATCAGCCCCCGCACCACCTCGTCGGAGTGGTCATGGGCCACCCGCAGCAGGGTCACCAGGTCGGCGCCCGGGGGCAGGGGGTTTTCAGTGAAGCTGCCGCCATGCACCGTGATGCGCTGGGCCAGGCCCGCTTGCGCCACTTTGTCCCGGGCCAGCTCGGCCACAGGCGGCAAGTCGAACAGCATGAGCTCCAGCGCGGGTTGATGGCGGGCCAGCTCGCTGACCCAGCCGCCCTGGCCGCCACCGACGTCGAGCACGCGGCGGTGCTTGGCAAAGGGGTAGCTGGCCAGCAGTTCCTCAATGACAAAGCGCTGCGAGCTGGCCATGAGCGCGCTGTAGCGGGCCACTTGTTCCGGGCTTTGCCTGGCTTGGCGCTGGCTGTTTTCTTGGGCCGCATATGGCCAGTAGGCGTGCATGCTGGCGTCTTGGGGCGCTTGCAAGAGTGCCAAGGGGTCTTGCATGTCGGCGTAGAGCAGCGCGTTGTGCTCGATCATGGCGCGCAGGCCCTCGTGGGCCACCACGGGTGCGCCCAGGGCGCCCAGGCCGTAAAGCCCGCCCGTGCGCCTGTCCAGCAACTTCAAGGACAGGGCGGCGTCCAGCAGCTTTTGCAGGGATTCAGGGTTGACACGGGTCAGGCTGGCGAGTTCTTGGGCGCTGCGGGGCTGGGCCAGCACCGCTTCCAGCAAGCGCAGGCGCACACAGGCCAGCAGCACCTGGCTGTGCACAAAGCCAGCCATCAGTTCGAACAAGCCTTTGGCGCGCCTGGCCGATATCCAACGCCCCACGGGGTTGCGCAGCGCCCAGCGGTACAGCCGCGGGTCTGTCATCCAGCGGTCCATGCGCGCGCGCAGGCCGCCCGAGCTGGCCTGGACCGGTGCAGGGGCGGTGGCGGGGGTCAAGCGCTGACCTTCTGGTGCAAGGCCGCCTGATGGCGGTCAATTTGTTCAGAGGCGCTTTTGGGCAGCAAGCGCTCGGATTCGGCATGCACCAGCTGGCGCAGCGCCGCTTGGCTGGGGCAGGCGGGCACCGAGGCAATGGCCGAGGCCATGAGCTGGCGGAAATGCTCCACCGCGCCCACCAGCCCTAAGTCGGCGGCGGTGCTGGGGCGGCCATGCTGGGCGTCTTGCCCGGTGGGCTTGCCCAGTTGTTCGGCGCCCATCACGTCGCGGATGTCGTCGGCCACTTGGTAGGCCTCGCCCAGGCATTCACCCAGCGCGCGCCAGGGGGCGGGGTCGGCCCCGGCAGCCTGGGCGCCCGCACAGGTGGCGGTGACAAACAGCGCGCCGGTCTTGGCCCGCTGGTACTGACCCAGCTGCACCCGCGGCTCGCATTCCCAGGCCTGGCCGGCCACAATGCCATTGGGCGCACCCGTGCCCTC
>CANHKH010000164.1 GCA_947460165.1 Comamonadaceae bacterium | reverse complement strand
CGAGAGTTCGTCCATGCAGTCGTAGACCACGGCGCGCGGCTGCAAATCGCTCAACAGAGGCAGCGCCATGGGCGTGTACAGCCACACCATGTAGTCGCTGATGCCGTGTGCCGCCAAAAATTGCGCCAACTGCGCGCTCAGCGCAGGCAGGTGGTCGTCATGAAAACCCGTGGCCGAGGCGCGCACATGGGGCCGCAAGACATCAATGCCCGGCGCCGGCTGCAGGTGCTCCAGGCGGTCCTCGTGGGCGTCGGTGATGGGCTCTTCGACAAAGACCACCGGGAACTGGCGGGCCAGGCGGCTCAGCAGGTGCTGCGGGCGCTGGTAAACAAAGTTCCATCGCAGGTGGGAAAAAACAATCAAGCTGGGCATGGGGCAACTCCAAAACGAAAGAAAAAACGGAGCCCGGCCCGGGTGTGCAAGCCGTCAGCGCACACTGTGGAAACACGCAGGCCAGGCAGTCAAGCGGGGCAGAATTGGCGCGGGTGCTGCCCATGCCGGTCCACCCCAACGCACCCACGCGCAAGCACACGCCAAAGGGTGGCGGTGGACAGGCAAGCAGGGCATGCTTGTTTCTAAACCCAGGGCACAGCGTCAGCTGTAGGACAGTGTGTGCAGGGGCCGTGCGGGCTCAGGCTGAGGCCCCCACCACCGGCCAAGGGCGGGGGCGGGCGAGCAGGGGCTGGAGTTTGAATGCGCTTGTCTGCGCCAAAGAGGAGCGCTTACTGGCGAGCTGTGCGTGCCTGCGCAGGCAGCGGCTGCGGGTGGCTGGTGCGAAACGGGTTGATGTCCAGCCCGCCACGCCGGGTGTAGCGCGCGTACACCGTCAGCTTGGTGGGCTGGCAGCGGCGCCACAGGTCCATGAAGATGCGCTCCACACACTGCTCATGAAATTCGTTGTGGTTGCGAAAACTCACCAAGTACTGCAGCAAACCGGCTTGCTCAATTTGCGGGCCGCTGTAGGCAATGCGCACACTGCCCCAATCGGGCTGGCCGGTCACCAGGCAGTTGCTTTTGAGCAAGCCACTGGTGAGCACCTCGGTGACGGGCACCTCGCCCACGGCCGTGGTCAGCAGGTCGGGGGCGGGCGTGTAGCGGTCGCACGCCACGTCCAGGCGGTCCAGGCTCAGGCCATCGAGTTCTTGAATCGGCTCACGGTCAAACATCTCGGGCAGCACCAGCTTGACACCCACGCCGGCAGACTGCACCGAGCCGCGCCACACGGCCTCGCCCAAATCGGCTTTGAGGCGCGCTTGCACGTGGCTGGCATCGGCAAAGCGCGTGTTGTTAAAGCTGTTCAAGTACAGCTTGAAGGACTTGCTCTCCACGATGTTCGGCGAATCGCAAGGCACCACCACCTGCGCGATGGCCACCTGGGGCTTGCCGCGCAGGTTCAGCCAACTGAGCTCATAAGCGGTCCAGAGGTCGGCGCCAAAAAATGGCGCTTGCGCCCCCACACCGATCTCGGCGCGCTTGTCCGCGCGCGGGATGGGAAACAGCAGACCCGCGTCGTACTGATCGGCATAGGCAGAGGCCTTGCCCAGTTCGGATTGTTCAGGGGTGTTCATGACTCAAAGCAAAAGGTGAAATGGGGGCTGGGCCGCTTGATGTTTTCAGTCAAAGCGATGCGCGCGCAACCACTTGGTGGCAATCCATTTTTCGCCACTGATCACGGGCGAGCCGCCGTGCAGCGAGCGGCTGTCGGGATGGGGCTGGCTGTAGTTGAAAAACACGGCATGGCCTTTGCGCGGCATGCACTCGAATTGCACGTCGGGGAACACCGTGCCGCCACCAGCCTCGGGCTCGTTGAGGTAGATCACCACCGTGGCCACGCGTTGGCCACCGCGTGCCAAGATGCTGGGCGTGCCCGGCTCCTTGGGGTCAAAGTAGTCGTAATGCGGCTTGTACTCGGCGCCCGGGCCATAGCGCAAAATTTGCAAGCCCTCGCCGTTTTCCATGGGCCAGTTCAGCAGGTGGGCCAAGCGCGCCTCAATGCGGGCGATGGTGTCGCTTTCGCCGCGCGCGAAAAACATGCCTTGGCTGGTGCGGTCCACGTTTTCTTCTTCACCGCCCGTCTTCACAGACACCGTGAGCGAGCGCGACAAGCGCGGCCGGGCCGCCGCCACCAAGGCATCGCATTCCTCCTCGCTCAGCAGATTGGCCAGCACAACGATGTTGGGCTCGCGCATGACAGCCAGCGCTTGGACCGGGCGATCGCCTGCGTCGAGCTGGACACGCTGGCCAGCGCCCTGGGGCCAGGGCACGGCGGGCTCGGCGGGCTGCTCTTGCGCGCTGGCCTGCTCAGGCGCTTGCGCAGGCTGCAAGTCCACCAAGCGGCAGGCCATGTCGTGGTCCCAGCCCGAGTCACGCAAAGACTTGTAGAGCGCGAGCGAATCAAAGCCGGCAGCGCGCTGCGAGCTGACCCACTGCAGCACGGCGGCCGTGGGCTCTTGGGATGAAAAATCAGTCATGCATCACTTTCTGCCACTGCGCCCAGCCCTGCACAGGGCGCGCGTTCGAAGCCGTGCCTCACGCACTGGCTGTGCGCCTGAACACCAAGCGCTCGGGGCTGGACACCTCGGGCGCCAGCGCATAGCCCTCCAGGTTGAAGGCCTCCAACTTTTTCACGCTCTCGGCCTTTTTCTCAATGGCGTAGCGCACCATCAAGCCGCGGGCGCGTTTGGCCATGAAGCTGATGATTTTGTACTTGCCGGCCTTGAACTCCTCAAAGGCGCAGCTCACCACAGGCACCTGCAAGGCGCGTCTGTCCACGGCCTTGAAGTACTCCTCGCTGGCCAGGTTCACGATCACGGGCGATTTTTGGCTGGCTGCGCGCTCGTTCAGGTACTGGGCAATCTGCGCGCCCCAGAACTGGTAGAGGTTTTTGCCTTTGGCCGTGGCCAGCGTGGTGCCCATTTCCAGGCGGTAAGGCTGCATCCAGTCCAGCGGCCGCAGCACACCATAAAGACCACTCAAAATGCACAGCCGCTCTTGGGCCCAGGCCAGTTGGGCGGCGCTCAAGGTCTTGGCGTCCAGGCCTTCGTAGACATCGCCATTGAAGGCCAGCGCCGCCTGGCGCGAGTTGTGGGGCGTAAATTCAGGCGCCCAGGCCTCGTAGCGGGCCGCGTTCAGGCCGGCGAGCTTGTCCGACAAGTCCATGAGCTCGGCAATCTGGGCGGGCGACTTTGTCCTGAGCACCTCAATGAGCTCGCTCGACTGCGGCACAAAACCCGGCAGCGTGTGCGGCAGCTTGGGCAGAGGCGTTTCATAGTCCAAAGACTTGGCGGGGGAGAGGAGAAAAAGCATAAGTGACAGCAGACCTGGTCGAACAACGTGACAATTATTGTTCAGTCGCCCCCTGACACCTTTGAAATGAGACCCGCGTGAGCCTGCTTTTTTCACCCTTTACATTTGACGCCCCGCGTGGCCCCCTGACCCTGGCCAACCGCCTGGTGGTCGCGCCCATGTGCCAATACGCCAGCCAAGACGGCCTGGCCAACGACTGGCACTTGACGCACTGGACCCAGTTGCTCAACAGCGGCGCGGCCATGTTGACCCTGGAGGCCACGGCCATTTCGCCCGAGGGCCGCATCAGCCCGCACTGCCTGGGCCTGTGGGACGACGCCAGCGCCGCCGCCCTGGGCGAGAACTTGGCGCGCGCCCGCCGCCTGGCGCCGCCTTCGGCGGTGTGCATACAACTGAGCCACGCCGGGCGCAAAGCTTCCAGCGCTGCGCCCTGGAATGGGGGCGCGCTCATCACCCCCGAGCAAGGCGGCTGGGCCGTGGAAGGCCCCAGCGCCCTGCCCCACCTGCCCACCGAGCCTGCCCCCATCGCCCTGAGCCTGCAAGACATCTCCCGCATCCGCCTGGACTTTGTGGACGCCGCCCGCCGCGCCGACGCGCTGGGCCTGGATGCCATTGAGCTGCACGCCGCCCACGGCTACTTGCTGCACCAGTTCCTCTCGCCGCTGGCCAACCAGCGCCAAGACGCCTACGGCGGCTCCTTTGACAATCGCATTCGCCTGGCCCTGGAGGTGTTTGCCGATGTGCGCCAGGTCTTTGGCGGCACGCTGGGCATGCGCATCTCGGGCACCGACTGGGTGGACGGCGGCTGGACCGTGGACGAAACAGCCGAGCTGGCCCTGCGGCTCAAGGCCCTGGGCGCGCAGTTTGTGCATATTTCCTCGGGCGGCGTCTCACCGCTGCAAAAAATCACCTTGGGCCCCGACTACCAAGTGCCTCTGGCCCGGGTGGTGCGCGAGCGCTCTGGCCTGCCCACCTTTGCCGTGGGCCTGATCACCCAGCCGGCGCAGGCCGAGGCCGTGCTGGCCCGAGGCGATGCCGACCTGGTGGCCCTGGCCCGGGCCTTTATGTACCAGCCGCGCTGGGGCTGGCAGGCGGCAGCCGCCTTGGGCGGGCAGGTCAGCGCGCAGCCCCAGTACTGGCGCGGTCTGCCGCGCGATGTACAGCAAATTTTTGGCGATGCCCGCGTTGGCATGCGCTGAAAGTCACGCCTTTTTCTAACACCCCAAAGAAGCAACCATGAGACATCACACCAAAAGCAATTCCATTCCCAACTTGCGCCGCCAGCTGTGCGCCGCCGCTTTGCTGCTGCCCCTGAGCCTGGCGGCCTGGGCCCAAACCTTCCCGAGCAAGCCCATCAGCTTGCTGGTGCCCAATCCGCCCGGCGGCTTGGTGGACACCTCGGCGCGCCTGGTCGGTGACGCCATGGGCAAAGTCATGGGCCAGTCGGTGGTGGTGGAAAACAAGCCCGGCGCCAGCGGCAACCTGGCCTACCAGCAAGTGGCCCGCCAGTCCGCCAAAGACGGCCACACCCTGCTGGTGTCTTACTCGGGCTACCACGTGGCCAACCCCATCTTGATGGACAAGCTGCCCTGGGACCCCAAAGAGCTCACCCCCATTGGCCTGGCCACCATTGCCACCAATGTGATTGCGGTCCACCCCTCGGTGCCCGTGAACAACCTGCGCGAGTTCATCACCTGGGCCAAGGCCAACCCGGGCAAGCTCAACTACGCCTCGCAAGGCAACGGATCGGTGGCCCACATTGGCACTGAAATTTTCAAGCAGTCGGTGGGCATTGAGATGACGCATGTGCCTTACAAAGGCTCGGGCCAGGCCATTGCCGACGTGCTGGCCGGCCAGGTGCAGGTGTTCATCACCACGCCGCCCTCGGTGATGCAGCACGTCAACACCGGCAAGCTCAAGGCCTTGGCTGTCACAGGCAAAAACCGCCACCCGGGCATGCCGCAAGTGCCCACGGCCGCCGAGGCGGGTCTGGCCAACTTTGAGCTGGACGCCTGGGTGGCCATTTACGCGCCCACAGGCACCCCCGCGCCCGTGCTGCAAAAACTCAGCGCTGACTTAAAGCGCGCCCTGGAGCTTCCCGAGTCGCGCCAGCGCGCCGACACGGCCGGGATTGAGCTGCGCTTTTTGTCGCCGGCAGACACCACGCGCCAGGTTGAGCGCGAAACCGCCGACTGGACCAAAGCCATCAAGGCCGCCAAGATCACCATGGACTGAGTCTGGCTTGGTGCGGCCCTCGGCTGGAGCGGATCGCTAAAATCGGGGTTTTCTCCAGCCTCCAAGAAACGGCGTGTCAAAACGCCGTTTTTTGTTTCCACACGCCATGAGCCCATCTCCCGATCCAAGCGCACCGACCCCACCAGCCCCGAGCCCCCAGCCCGGTCTGCAATCGCTGTCCAAATCCTTCGAGCCCGCCGCCTTGGAGGCGCACTGGGGACCGGCTTGGGAGCAGAGCGGCCAATACACGCCCACGCTGGAGGAGGCCAAGCCCTCGTTTTGCGTGCAGCTGCCGCCGCCCAATGTGACGGGCACGCTGCACATGGGCCATGCGTTCAACCAGACCATCATGGACGCGCTCACGCGCTACCACCGCATGTCGGGTTTCAACACCTTGTGGGTGCCGGGCACCGACCATGCGGGCATTGCCACGCAAATCGTGGTCGAGCGCCAGTTGCAGGCCCAAGGCCAAAGCCGCCACGACCTGGGGCGTGAGAAGTTTTTGGACAAGGTCTGGGAGTGGAAGCAGCAGTCGGGCTCGACCATCACCGAGCAAATGCGGCGCATGGGCGACTCGGTGTCCTGGGCGCACGAGTACTTCACCATGGACCCCAAAATGTCCAAGGTGGTCACCTCCACCTTTGTCAAGCTCTATGAGCAAGGCCTGATTTACCGGGGCAAGCGCCTGGTCAACTGGGACCCGGTGCTCAAGTCGGCCGTGAGCGACCTGGAGGTGGAAAGCGAGGAAGAAGATGGCTTTTTGTGGCACATCCGCTACCCGCTGAGCGACGGCTCGGGCTCGCTCACCGTGGCCACCACCCGGCCTGAAACCATGCTGGGCGACGTGGCCGTGATGGTGCATCCCGAGGACGAACGCTACCAGGCCTTGATCGGCAAGACGGTCAAGCTGCCCTTGTGCGATCGCGAGATTCCCGTGATTGCCGACGACTACGTGGACCGCGCTTTTGGCACGGGCGTGGTCAAGGTCACGCCCGCGCACGACGCCAACGACTACGCCGTGGGCCAGCGCCACAGCCTGCCGCTGATCTGCGTGCTGCACCTGGACGCCAGCATCAACGAGAACGCGCCCGCCGCCTACCGCGGCCTGGACCGCTTTGCAGCCCGCAAGCAAGTGGTGGCCGACCTGGAGGCCTTGGGCCTCTTGGTCGAGGTGAAAAAGCACAAGCTCATGGTGCCGCGCTGCGCCCGCACCGGCCAGGTGATCGAACCCATGCTGACCGACCAGTGGTTTGTGGCCATGAACCAAGTCAGCCAACAGGACCCCACGGGCAAAAGCATTGCGCAAAAAGCCATAGACGCCGTGGCCAGCGGCGAGGTGAAGTTTGTGCCCGAGCAGTGGGTCAACACTTACAACCAGTGGATGGGCAACATCCAGGACTGGTGCATTTCGCGCCAGCTGTGGTGGGGCCACCAAATCCCAGCCTGGTACGACGAAGACGGCCGCATTTACGTGGCCGAGACCGAAGCCGCCGCCCAAGCCCAGGCCACGGGCAAAACACTCAGCCGCGACCCCGACGTGCTGGACACCTGGTACTCCTCGGCGCTGGTGCCTTTTTCATCGCTGGGCTGGCCCGACAAGACCAAGGAGCTGGACCTGTTCCTGCCTTCGACCGTGCTGGTGACGGGCTACGACATCATCTTTTTCTGGGTTGCCCGGATGATCATGATGACCACGCACTTCACCGGCCAAGTGCCCTTCAAGCATGTGTACATCCACGGCCTGGTGAAAGACGCTCAAGGCAAAAAAATGAGCAAGTCCGAGGGCAATGTGCTGGACCCGGTGGACTTGATTGACGGCATTGAGCTGGCGCCCCTGCTGGACAAGCGCTCGCAAGGCCTGCGCAAGCCCGAGACCGCGCCGCAGGTGCGCAAAAACACCGAAAAAGAATTCCCCGCCGGCAT
>CANHKH010000163.1 GCA_947460165.1 Comamonadaceae bacterium | reverse complement strand
GGCGTGGCCGAGATGATTCCGGACATCCAGGTGGAAGCCACCTTTCCCGATGGCACCAAATTGGTGACCGTGCACCAACCCATTGTTTGAAGCTTGGACAGATCCCATGAAACTGAAATTTATTTTTTTGCCCCTGGTGCTGGCCCATGGCGCAGCCCTGGCCCATGATGGCCATGGTTTCCAGACATTGAGCCACTGGCACGCCAGCGATGCGCTGGGCCTGCTGGCTTTGGCTGCGGTGGTGGCTGTGGTGTGGTCTTTCATCAACCGCAAATGAGGCACGCATGACCCCCGGTGAACTCTTGATTGACGAGGGCGAACACGTCCTCAACCCTGGCAGGCGCACGCATACCTTGGTGGTGAAGAACGCGGGCGACCGCCCGATTCAGGTCGGTTCGCACTACCACTTTGCAGAGACCAACGGCGCACTCGACTTTGACCGAGCCGCCGCCCGTGGCATGCGCTTGAACATTGCGGCGGGGACAGCGGTGCGTTTTGAGCCTGGCCAGCAGCGCACGGTGGAGCTGGTGGACTATGCGGGCGAGCGCGTGGTGTATGGTTTTCGTGGACTCATTCAAGGCAGGCTCTGACATGGCAACCATAGGCAAACGCGCATACGCAGAAATGTTTGGACCCACCGCCGGCGACCGGGTGCGCCTGGCCGACACGGCCTTGGTGATAGAGGTGGAAAAAGACTTCACCTTGCAAGCCGGTGGCTATGGCGAGGAGGTCAAGTTCGGTGGTGGCAAAACCATACGCGATGGCATGTCCCAGTCCCAGCGCACCCGTGCCCAAGGGGCGGTGGACTGCGTGCTGACAAACGCGCTCATCGTTGACAACTGGGGCATTGTCAAGGCCGATATTGGTCTGGTGGGCAACCGCATTGCAGGCATTGGCAAAGCGGGCAACCCCGACACGCAGCCCGGGGTGGACATTGTCATTGGCCCAGGCACCGAGGTCATCAGCTGCGAGGGCATGATCGTCACGGCCGGCGGCATTGACTCCCACATCCACTTTATTGCGCCCCAACAAATCGACGAGGCCTTGGCCAGTGGCGTGACCACCATGCTGGGCGGTGGCACAGGTCCTGCCACCGGCACCTTTGCCACCACCTGCACCCCGGGGCCGTGGAACTTGGAGCGCATGCTGCAGTCTGCCGATGCCTTTGCCATGAACCTGGGCTTTCTGGGCAAAGGCAATGCCGCGCTGCCGGCGGCCCTGCACGAGCAAATTTCTGCAGGCGCCATTGGCATGAAGCTGCACGAGGACTGGGGCACCACGCCGGCGGCCATTGACAACTGCCTGACGGTGGCCGAAGAAACCGACACCCAAGTGGCCATACACACCGACACGCTCAACGAGTCTGGCTTTGTGGAAGACACGGTGGCCGCCTTCAAGGGCCGCACCATACACACCTTTCACACCGAAGGCGCAGGCGGCGGCCACGCCCCTGACATCTTGAAGGTGGTGGGTCTGGCCAATGTGCTGCCGTCTTCGACCAACCCCACGCGGCCCTACACCATCAACACGCTGGACGAGCATGTGGACATGCTGATGGTGTGCCACCACCTGGACCCGGCGATTGCCGAAGACCTGGCCTTTGCCGAAAGCCGCATCCGCAAGGAAACCATTGCGGCCGAGGACATCTTGCACGACTTGGGCGCCATCAGCATGATGAGCAGCGACAGCCAAGCCATGGGCCGGGTGGGCGAGGTCATCATCCGCACCTGGCAAACCGCCCACAAAATGAAGCTGCAGCGCGGCCTCTTGCCGGGCGACACGGACAAGCACGACAACGCGCGCATCAAACGCTACATCGCCAAATACACCATCAACCCGGCCATTGCCCACGGCATCAGCCACGAGGTGGGCAGCATTGAGGTGGGCAAATGGGCCGACTTGGTGATTTGGAAGCCGGCGTTTTTTGGCATCAAGCCGGCCATCGTCATGAAGGGCGGCTTCATTGCCCTGGCCGCCATGGGCGACCCCAACGCCTCCATTCCCACGCCTCAGCCCGTGCACTACCGGCCCATGTTTGGCAGCTATGGTGGCGCGCTGGCCAAAGGCTCGCTGAGCTTTGTCTCGCAAGCGGGCCTGCAGGCCGACATTGGGCAGCGCTATGGCCTGGCCAAAACGCTGTCGGCCGTGAAAAACATTCGCGGGGTGGGCAAGCAAGACATGGTGCACAACACCTACACGCCGCACATGGAGGTGGACGCCCAAACCTATGTGGTGCGCGCCGACGGCGTGCTGCTGACCTGCGAGCCTGCGGCGACTTTGCCCATGACCCAACGTTACTTTTTATTCTGATGCTGATCTGCTCCAAACGCATGCCCCAAGGCCGGGGACTGGCCAAAGTCCTGTTGGCGCGCAGCGCCTCGGTCACGCTGGACTGGGACACCCGCTGCAAAAGCCGCTTTGACGCCACCGACAGCACCGGCCGCGCACTGGGGGTGTTTTTGCCCAGAGGCCATGTGCTGCGCGGCGGCGATGTGCTGGTGGCCGAAGACGGCTCCTTGGTGCGCGTGGAGGCCGCCCTGCAAAAAGTGCTGCGCATCACCTTTTGCACGCAGCACGGCAGCCCCTTTGACCTGATGCGGGCGGCCTACCACCTGGGCAATCGGCATGTTCCGATTGAGCTGCAGCCGCAGTGCCTGCAAATTGAGCCCGACCATGTGCTGGCCGATTTGCTGCGCGCCATGCACCTGACGGTGAGCGAGGAGCTGCAGCCTTTTGAGCCCGAAACCGGGGCCTACGGTGAGTCGGCCATGATGGGCCACGACCATGGGGGTGGGCCTGGTCACAGCCACGATCATGGTCATGGACACGACCATGGTCATGGACACGACCATGGTCATGGGCACGGCCATGCTCATGACCATGACCACCCCCATGGCCACTGACATCCACAGCCTGCTGCAGCTGATCTGGCTGGCCTCGCCGGCCTTGCCGGTGGGGGGCTTTTCCTACTCTGAAGGGCTGGAAGCCGCCATCGACCACGGCCTAGTGCATGACGAGGCCAGCTGCACGGCATGGCTGCGCGACCAACTGCTGCTGACCCAGGCGCGGGGCGACATGGCGGCCATGGCCTTGGCCATCCCGGCCTGGCAGACCTTGGACGAGCCGCGCTTAAAAGCCTTGAGCACCTGGGTGCTGAGCAGCCGTGAAAGCTTTGAAATGCGCTTACAGGCTGAGCAAATGGGCCGCTCTTTGTTGGACTGGGCGCGCAACCTGCAGCACGCCAGCCCTGAGTCCTTGCACTTGCTGGCCAGCTTGCCGCCCAGCTACCCCATGGCCTATGCCCTGGCCTTGTCGGGCACAGGCGCGTCTCTGACTGATGCCTTGCAGGCCTACGCCTTTGGTTGGTGCGAAAACATGACGCAAGCTGCTCTCAAGGCCGTGCCTCTGGGCCAAAACAGCGGGCAGCGCATGTTGGCCGTGCTGGCCCGCGCCATCCCTGAAGCAATTGACACGGCGCTTGGCCGCACCGTGGGCACCCTGCAGGCTTTTTCCCCCATGCTGGCCATTTTGTCGGCCCGCCACGAAACCCAATACTCCAGACTTTTTCGATCATGACCGCACTTCACCACATTCCTGGCCGCAGCAAAAAACTCCCACCTTTGCGCGTGGGCATAGGCGGGCCTGTGGGCTCGGGCAAAACCACTTTGCTGGAAATGCTGTGCAAGCACATGCGCAGCCAGTTTGACCTGATCGCCATCACCAACGACATCTACACCAAGGAAGACCAGCGCATTTTGACGGTCAGTGGCGCCTTGCCGGCCGAGCGCATCATGGGGGTGGAGACAGGCGGCTGCCCACACACCGCCATTCGGGAGGACGCCTCCATCAATTTGGAGGCGATTGACCGCATGCTGGAAAAATTCCCCGAGGCCGACATCGTGTTCATTGAAAGCGGAGGCGACAACCTGGCCGCCACCTTCAGCCCCGAGTTGAGCGACCTGACCATTTATGTCATCGACGTGGCCGCCGGCGAAAAAATTCCCCGCAAAGGCGGGCCTGGCATCACCAAAAGCGACTTGTTCGTCATCAACAAAATCGATTTGGCCCCCCATGTGGGCGCCGACTTGGAGGTCATGCGCGTGGACACCGACCGCATGCGCCCCAACCGCCAGGCCCGCCCCTGGGTGATGACCAACCTCAAAACCCTGCACGGTCTGGACGAGGTGGTCGGGTTTATACAAAAGCGGGGCATGCTGGTGAACTGACGGTGGCATCAGGCCTTGCCTCGGGCGAGCCATCGCCGGCAGGCCAGATGCCACAGGGGAAAAGTCAACTTGTCTTTGTTGGAGCTTGCCCGTAAGCAAACACTGCCGTGCCTGGGGCCTCACGCCCGGCCGGCGTTGCCAGCCAAGACCCTCCGCTGGGCCGGCCTGACCGTAGAATCGGACCCATGAAAATCCTCATCAGCAACGACGATGGCTACCAAGCGCCAGGCATAGTGGCTCTTTATGAAGCCTTGCGAGGCATTGCCGATGTGGAAGTCGTCGCACCCGAGCAAAACAACAGCGCCAAGTCCAACGCCCTGACCCTGCATTCGCCCATGTATGTGCACCGCGCGGCCAATGGGTTCAGGTACGTCAATGGCACGCCAGCGGACTGCGTGCACATTGCGCTCACGGGTTTGCTGGGCTACAGGCCTGACTTGGTGGTCTCGGGCATCAACAATGGCGCCAACATGGGCGACGACACCATTTACTCGGGCACCGTGGGCGCGGCCATGGAGGGTTATTTGTTTGGCATCCCGGCCATGGCGTTTTCCCAAACCGAGCGCGGTTGGGGCCACATTGAGGAGGCGGCCAAGCGGGCACGGGACATGGTGCTGCAGTTGGCGCCGTCGATTGCCTCCAGCGCGAATGCGGGTCCGGCTGGCGCCGTGCCCTGGCTGTTGAATGTGAACATTCCCAATTTGCCTGCCGAGCAGATCAAGGGCGTGAAAATCGCCAGACTGGGGCGCCGGCACGCGGCCGAGCGGGTCATCACCCAGACCAGCCCCCGCGGAGAAACCATGTACTGGATAGGCAGTGCAGGCCCAGCCAAAGACGACAGTGAAGGCACAGATTTTCACGCCACTGCACAAGGCTTTATGTCCATCACGCCTTTGCAAGTCGATCTGACCGACCACGAGCGCTTGCCTTTTTGGGCGCAGACGGCCGACAGCCTGAGCCGGACCACCGCATGAGCGCAGCAGGTCAGGGCCCCAACAAGCCCCTGAAGCCTGTCAAAGCCCTTGCGCGCCCGCGTTTTCCCGCCCGGCTTGACGAGCTGCTCCCGCAAGCGGCCAAGCCCAGCAGCTTGCCGCGCGAGCACTTGGCCAAACCGGCGCCCCCCTCCGTCCCCAGCCGCGGGGTGGGCATGGACTCCGTGGCGGTGCGGCGCGGCATGGTGCAAAAAATTGCAGCGCTAGGCATACACGATGCTGGCGTGCTGGCCGCCATGGACAAGGTGGAGCGCCATCTTTTTGTCGATTCGGCCCTGGTCGGCCAAGCATATGAAGACACCAGCTTGCCTATAGGCCTGGGTCAGACCATCTCCAAACCCAGCGTGGTGGCACGCATGCTGGCTTTGCTGGTACAAGGGCGCCCGTCGCCCTTGGGCCGGGTGTTGGAGATAGGCACGGGCTGCGGCTACCAGGCCGCCTTGCTGGCCCAACTGGCCACCGAGGTCTACAGCATTGAGCGCTTGCGCGGCCTGCATGACAAGGCCCGTGCCAACCTCAGGCTGCTGCGCTTGCCCAATTTGCATCTGCTCTATGGCGACGGCATGCTCGCCTTTGCCAAAGGCGCGCCTTATGCCGCCATCATTGCCGCCGCGGGTGGCGAGGCCATTCCGGCTGCCTGGACAGAGCAGTTGGCCATGGGCGGGCGCTTGGTCGCGCCAGTTCATGTGGACGCCCAATCTCAAGCCTTGATGGTGGTGGACAAAACCCCTCAGGGTCTGGTGTACAACAGGCATGAAGCGGTCCACTTCGTCCCTCTAAAATCAGGCACCTTGTAGCCCGCAGCTTTGATGTCGTGCCGCCCCCATGTGCTGGGCGGCAGCGAGGGTCTTGGGCTGCGAGCCATACCCCTTTTCACTTAGAAAGCGCCCGTGAAGAATTTGACCGGTCTGGCCTTGATGACACTGTGTGCGGCCTTGCTCACGGCGTGCAGCTCTCGCCCCCTTAGCAAAGCCCCTGTTGAAGACCGTGGCACCAGCCGTCCGAGTGCCACTGCGGGCAGCCGACCCCCCCCAGCAACGCCCCCGCCAGTCTTGGCTGCGCCTTCGGCCACAGAGCCTGTCAAGCCTTTGCGTGGCCTTGAGAACGCGGGAAAACCGGGTTTTCACACGGTGCAACGTGGCGACACACTGATCCGCATTGCGCTGGACAATGGGCAAAACTGGCGTGATGTGGCGCGTTGGAACAACCTTGACAACCCCAGCTTGATTGAAGTTGGCGAGGTTTTGCGCGTGGTGCCCCCGCAAGGCGACGGTGTGGTGGCCAGGCCCATCACACCGGGGGGTGCCGTGCCGGCGCCCTTGGGCAGCGCAAGCCGTCCAGCCATGCCCGCTGCACCGGGCGGCAACGCCGAAGCCGCAGCCGCAGCGAGCAGTTCAGCCAGCACGGCCCCCAGCGCCGCCAGTCCTGCAACTGCTGCCAGCGCCCCCGCAGGTGAGGACGAATTGGTCTGGATTTGGCCTGCGCGAGGCACCACCCTGGCCGGTTTTGACGAGATCAAAAACAAAGGCGTGGACATTGGCGGGCGGGCCGGTGATGCGGTGCTGGCCGCCGCTGATGGGCGCGTGGTCTACGCTGGGGCCGGTTTGCGCGGTTATGGCAACTTGGTCATCCTCAAACACAACAACACCTACCTCACGGCTTACGCCCACAACCAGTCTTTGTTGGTCAAAGAAGATCAGGCGGTCAAGCAGGGGCAAAAAATTGCCGAGATGGGCAGCACCGATGCAGACCGTGTGAAGCTGCATTTTGAAATCCGCCGCAAGGGCAAGCCGGTTGATCCAGCCCGTTATTTGCCTGCACGCTGAATCGGCCTGCCAGGGCTGAGGGCGCACCGGCCGCCTGCAGGGCCCAGCCCATCAAGCCACTCAGGCTGCCGTGGCGGCCTCGATTTGCTCGCCCAGCGTGAGCCAGCGCTCTTCCAGGGTGCTCAATTCTTGCGTGATGGCTTTGAGGCGTTTGCCTGCATCGGCCAGCGCACCAGGCGTGGTGCTGCTGCCCAGGGTGACTTCCAGCTGCTCTTTATCGGCGTTCAAGGCCGCCATGCGCTGCTCGATGTGCTCAAACTCTTTTTTCAGCGGTTTCAGCGCAGAAGCTGGCACGGCGGCGGCTTTGGGCGCAGGCGCTGGGGCCTGCACCACCACAGGCGCAACCGCCGCCGTGCGGGCTGCTGCGCGTTGACGCTTGGCTTCTTCAAGCAGGTAGCGCTGGTAGTCGTCAAGGTCGCCGTC
>CANHKH010000162.1 GCA_947460165.1 Comamonadaceae bacterium | reverse complement strand
CCGCCTTTGGCGGGCATGGCGCCTTTGCCTTTGATGACGCTGGCCGTCATGGCGTCCAGACCTGTTTTGACGCGGGGGGCCCAGGCGGCTTTGTCGCCCAGCTTGGGGGCGCCTGCCACGCCTGCCGCGTGGCAGGCCAGGCAAGCTTGTTTGTAAAGGGCTTCGCCGGCACCTGCTTTCACCGCCACCGCAGCGGGTGCGGCTGGCGCAGCGGCTGCTGCGGGTGCAGCAGCCATCATGGTGGCGGGTGCAGCAGCCGCCGCCGCAGGGGCCTGAGCGGGGGCTTCGGCAGCCGCTGCGGCAGGTGCCGCAGGCTCGCTGAATTTGCCGCCTGCTTGGTTGGTGAGGTAGACCACAGCGCGACCGATTTCAATGTCTGTGTAATCGCCGCCACCCTGGGCACCCATGGCGTTTTTGCCCTTGAGCGCAGAGTTCCACAAAGCTTCAAACCCTGTTTTCAAGCGCGGCGCCCAAGCGGCCACATCGCCTGTTTTGGGCGCGCCTGCCGCGCCTGCGTTGTGGCAGGCCGCGCACTGGGCGTTGAACACTTCTTCGCCCGACTTCAATGGCCGGTTGGCATCGCGGATTTCAATGGCGCCGATTTTTTGCAAGCGCTGGGCCACGGCTTTGTCGGAGTTGTCACTGCCTGCCGCAGGCTTGTTGTCCGAGACCACGTAGTACACCAAAGCAATGATGGCAAAAACGGGGACCACAAACGAATAAAACACGGTCCACAGCAGCTGCTGGGGCGTCTTGATCGGGCCGGTGTGGTCTTCTTCGTGAGCCGTCGTGTTGTCGTTAGCGCTCATGGCGTCCTCAAGGTCTGGGTGTCAATGGATGCGGGCCTCATTCCCGGCAACCCAGCATTATAGTCAGCGCCCCATGTCAATGCGGTGATGGCGCAGCCTCGCAGAGGCCGGCTGGTAGAATAAAAAGTCTTGAAACGGTCTGAACAGGCCGTTCAGATGAACAGCATGCGGCTGTAGCTCAGTGGATAGAGTATTGGCCTCCGAAGCCAAGGGTCGTGGGTTCGATCCCCGCCAGCCGCACCAAGCCTTGCAACTGAATCATTTTTCCACTGCGCTTGTTGCACGCCTTTGAGGTGTGGCGCCCTGCTGAGTCAGGAATTTCAGTTTTGGTTTCTGCGCTGCTTGTTTTTCAAGCGCCGACCTGCACCGCATGCTTGGTGCCCGGCTTGTCACCATGTGCAGGGATGTGCTGGCATCAACCCACTGAAATGCGCACGGGCTTGATGAACAAAAACTCCACTGGCGAGCACCAGTGAAAACGCACCAAACGGGCGTACAGCGCAACATAGCCCAACATCACCAGCACGACAGAGGCCGCGGCCAGCAGTGCTTGTTGACTCCACAAGGCTGCCAGGAGCACGGGCGGCACGCTCATGAGCGCCAACAGCACGCCCGTGATGGAATTTTGCGTGGACCGCACCACCGCCAAGTCGCCAGACCACAAGCGAATCAGCGCCGGTCGCACCACGCGGCGCATGAGCAGGCTGTGCAGGTGCAGCCGGTCAGGCTGTCCCGGGTGGCTGCCGTGCATGCGGCGGCGGTAGATGCTGAACAAGACCTCGGTCACGGGATGTACGCACACCAGCAAAGCCGCAAAAGGCGTGACGTTGGGGTTGCGCTCGACCAGAAACACACTGGCCCACGCCAATGCAAAGCCGCCAAAGTAGCTGCCGCCATCGCCCAAAAAAATCTTGCCCCACGGCCAGTTGATCAACCAGAACCCAAGAAATGCGCCCGCCAAGGTCAGGCTGACCAAACACAGATCCGTATCGCCTGCAGACCAGGCGATCATGGCCAAGCCGGCAAAGGCAATCACCAGAAAACCACCGGCCAAGCCGTTGAAGCCATCGACAATGTTCACCGCGTTGGCCACGCCGCCCACGGCAAAAGCCGTGAACAACACGGAGATCACCGGCACAGTCATCAGGGGATCAATAAAAGGCAGGTCCAAGGAGGTGATGGACTGCCCCGTGAGCCACCAGCCCAGCACGCCGGAGGCCATGGTGGCCAGCAAGCGGGCCATGACGCCCACCTTTTTGGTCACATCCTCGGCCAATCCAAACAAAAAAGCGGGCAACCCAGCCAAGAGCAGCACGCCCAACAGGTTTTGCTGCCCGGGATGGGCCACCCCATAGCCCACCAGCACACCCAACACAATGGCCAGCCCGCCTATGCGGGGCGTGGGGGTGGTGTGCATTTTTTGAACCCCCTGCAAACCGTCCGTGCTGAAGCGGCCATGCCACCGGCGGGTCACCACCAAGAGCAAGGCAAACGCCAGTGACGCGAATGCGGCCACATAGGCGCTGGGCGGAACGCTGGGCAGGTTCATGGGCTGTGCTTGGCGGTTAGATAAGCACAACATTATAGATTTGGCAGACAAAGGAAGTCGCGACACCGTTTAAATACACAAAAGTTAACTTTAATAGCGGAATTTAATATGTTTTGTTGCAATTAAAGTAAGCAGAAATGCAAATTAAGATAAATTAATTTATACCAAAATCATACAAAAATAACAAGTAAAATAACCCTAAAAGATAATTTTTTGAAATAAATATAAATTGAATGCACGTTAAAGTAATCAAAAAAGATGTGAAGAAGGCGATTGCCGTTGTTTTTGGGTGGACCCACCTTGTCCACCACATGCCCAGATCTAACAGGACTGAGCGGCAGCGTTTGAGCGATGGGCTGGTCAGGCGCCCGGCTCATGCTCAGGGGTCAAGCAGTGCTGCAGCTTGGCGATAGGTGGCGCACCCCTTGACGCTGTGCACGCCAGACCGCTAGCTGGCGCGCGCCTGGCAAAGCGCTGACTTGCGCGAGATGGGCCAGCAGACACGCCAAATGGCCCAGAGCAATGTCGCCACCAGCACCATGCGCAGCGCATCAGGCCCTTGGCTCGCGCTGAGTTGACCGACCCACAGCAGCAAGATCACACCCAGCGCGGCACTCGGCCTGGGAGTCGCCAAAGATTGGGCCGATGCGGCGGCCACCAAACCAGCTGCAGCGAGCATGGCCCAGGGGGAAGCCCATGCACACAGCACAGCCGCCAAGCCCCAGGCGCTGCACATCAGCTTGGGGGCGAACATGGGCTTGTGCATCAGCGAGCTCGCCGCTGTGCTGCGCTCGTTGAAAGCGTTCTCCCCCGACAGGCCGGCGCCCAAGGTCCACCCCAGCCACATGGCCAGCACATGGAAGGTGATGGACTCGGACGCAGTCCAGCCCAATGCACTGCACCACTGGGCCATGGGCAGCAAGCTGCCCATCATCAAGCCAGTGGGTGCGTCCAGCGGGTGGACCTGGCTGCAATCGCCCTGAGCTTGGACCTGCAGCCAAGGGGACAGCAGCAGCAGCGCGCACAACAAGGGCCAGTGCGCGGCCCAGTGTTGCGCCTGGGCGGCCAGCCACACAGCGGCCAACAAGCCAGCCAAGTGGCCTGCGCCACAAGCGAGCCCCTGGCCCAGCGTCGGGGGCAATTGGGCCAGGCTGTCGCCTGTTGGCGCACGGGGACGGGTGATGGAGATCGCCAACAACAAGAGCTTGCGCAGCCGTTTTGGCTGGGGGGTCATGGCGCGTTGGAGCTGGTGGCACAAAGTGGCCCAGGCCAGGTTGCCGGCCAGCCAGCCCACGAGGCGAAGCGGCAGCCACTCGGCCGCCATGGCCAGCGCCAGGCCGCCGCTGGCCACCCCGGCCAAGGCGCACAGCAGGGCGCGGCTGAGCGCCAAGGCAGGTCTGTGGTGCGCCAGCCAGGCCAAGGCCGCCCACCACAGGGCCACCCCACCCAGGCCGCCAAACCAGCCCCAACTCAGGGCCATGCCCAGCTGGGCCTGGGCCAACCAGCCCGCGTAAAACAAGGCCGAGCGCCCGGCCGCTAGCAGCACGCCGAGCCCGTCAAGCCTTGCCAATGTGCGTGCCAACCCCATGGCTTAGCCGCGTCCGTAAGCGTGGCGCTGGTTGCCGCCTTGGGCGGCATGCACGCTGGCATTGAAGGACACGATGATGCGGTCTTGCTCGCCGGCGTAAGGCATGGCCTGGTGGGCCAGCCACGCCGGAAACACCACCAGTTGACCGGGCTTAGGGGCAATGTCGGTGTGCGGCTGCTGCAGGTAGGCCGAGCCCAGGTCCATGTGGGCGCCGCCCAAATGCTGGAAGTGCGGGCCGTAAAACCGCGTCACGCCATTGAGCGCGCCAAACACCTCGTGCGCGCAACGGCGGGCGTCCTCATCCACCTGCACGCAGTACACGCCCGACCAGGAGCAGTTGCCATGGGTGTGGATGTCGTGGTGCACGCCTCGGTTGCTGATTTGGAACCACAGGCCCTCCAGCGCAATTTGAAAGGCAGGGCTCTGGCCTTGCGCGTCCAGCCAGCCGCCGTTGGCCGCCATCACGGTGTCGCGCAGGCCCTCCACGATGAAGCCCACCAAGGCTTGCCACTCGGGCAGGGCAATGCGCTGGTGCAGGTCGTCATGGCTGGCAAAAAAGTGCGGCGAGGCCTCGCCCGGGCGCTGCATCGACTGTGTGGCCCGCAGGGCGCCAAACACGCGCGCCAACAAGGCGTTGGCGTCAGGCGCTTGCGGCCATTGGTACACGCCCATGGGCGTGGGCCACAGCGCCAGTTGCTGGCGAGCCGGAGGGTGGGACATGCGGTTCAGCCTTGCTGCGGCGCATCTTGCCAGCGCGCGGGCCAGCGCAGGCGGTGGCCGGTGAGGGCGGCGAGCTGCTCTATGTCTTCGGGCGAGTCCACGTCTTGGCGGTAACGCTTGTTGGGCGTGGGCCAGGCGTACACCGCCTCGGGGTGTTGGGCCTGCCACTGCTTGCAGCCCAGCTTGGCGTCGCCCGCGAGCACGGCGTCTTTGACCTCGGCGCTGAACAGCACCGGGTTGCCCGGCAAGCCATCCACCGTGGGCACCACCACCTGGGCGCCCTCGGGGCGTTTTTTGTAGGCGCCTATGAGCTCGTTGAGGTCTTGCGCGCCCAGCAGCGGCTGGTCGGCCAGGGCCACCATGACCGCGTCAATCTTGGGCGAGAGCGCGGCCAGGCCCAGGCGCAGCGAGGACACCTGGCCGTCGCCTGGGCTGAGGTTGCGCACCAGCGTCACCGGAAAGTCTTGCACGGCCGGCTCCAGGTGCTCGGCGTGCTCGCCCAGCACCACCACCAGCTCGTCCAGGCCCGCGCCCGACAGCGCAATGAGGGTGCGGCGAATCAACGGCACGCCGCCGAGTTCGAGCAGGCCCTTGGGCCGGTGGCCCATGCGCGAGCCGCTGCCGGCGGCCAGCAGCACGCCGCCCACCACCAAGCGGCTGTAGAGGCCGCCACCGCCTTTGAGAATGCAGCCCATGGTGTCAGCCTCCGCAGCAAGATGATTTTTTAACAGCCACGGCGCTAGCTTGGGCCTCTGGGGGCGCTGCAAGCATCAGGGCGGCAGTTGCAACCGTGTTGGTGCTGCCACAGCACGAGGGCGCTGGCGCGCTGGCTTGTGTCAAGGTGCCGGCTGCGGCCGGCGCCAGGCCAGCCACTGGGGCAGGATCCTCATGGCTGATCTTTTGGCCAAGCGCTTGCTTGTTCGTTTGACCGACCGCGTCATTGACATCGGCCCGCTTGGCCGCCACCACGGCGGCCAGCACAGCCAGCGCGATTTCTTCAGGCGTTTGCGGCCCAATGCCCATGCCCGCCAAACCGGCCGGCGCCACAATGGCCTGAACGCGGGCGGCGTCTTCGCCGCCCGCCATCAAGGACTCTTTGAGCACCGCGCCCTTGCGTGCGCTGGCCACCAACCAGGTGCGCCTGGGCTGCAGCGCCAGCGCGGCTTTGAGCGCCTGCATGTCGCGCCGCCCTTGCGTGGCCACCACCACCCAGGCTTGGGTGCCCAGCTGCTGGGCCACCTCGGCCGCCTCGTCGCTGGCCAGCACGCGGCTGGCCGCTGCAAAGTCGCAGGCCAGCGCGCCTTGCGCCACCAGGTTCACGGCAAAGCCCACACGGGGCGCCAAGTCGCACAGGGCGCGGGCCACGGGCGAGTCGCCCAGCACCGTCAGGCTGGCCAAGGGCAGCACCGGGTCAATGAACAGCTCCAGCGTGCCGCCCGAGTGGCAGGCCATGCCGAACTCCAGCACGTCGCTGAGCTGCTGCTCGCGCGACTCCTCGGCGGGCGAAATGCGAATGCTGCGGGCCTGCCCATCGGCGAGCGCGGCGCGCACGGTCTTGACCACCGCCGGTTGGGCGCAGCCGCCGCCTATCCAGCCGTGAATGTGGCCGTCGGCGGTGACCACGGCCTTGTCGCCGGGCTTGGCCGAGGTGGGCGGCGTCACGCGCAGCACCGTGACCAGGGCAAAGGGCTGCTGGCGCTGGTGCAGCGCGTGGGCGGTATCAAGCCAAGCTTGGGCGTTCATGGGGGTCTTTCAGTGCAAAAAGGGCTTGGCCCGGGCGAGGTCGGCCAGGCTGGCCAGGGGAATAAAGCGCTCGACCAGCGCCCTGGATTGGCGCACAGCCAAGGAGTTGGGGGCCTGGCGCGTGGGGTGAAACCAAGTCAAGCGGGCGCCGTGGCCGCGCAGCAGCTGCAGGGCCTGGGCCAGCTGCGCGGGCTCGTCGGTGTCAAAGCCGTCGGACATCAGCCATACGCGGGCATGGCGGCCGAGCTGGGCGCGCGCATGGTGGCGGGCAAAGGCCGTGAGGTTGGCGGCAATCCGGGTGCCTGCGCCAAAGCCGGCGGTCACCGCGTTGATTTTTTCTTGCACGGTGGCGCTGTCGCTTTTCATCAGTGGCGTGACCTCGGCCAGCTGCACATGGAACACAAACACCCGCGCCCCGGCGGCCTGGGCCAAGGCCCTGGCCACGCGCAGAAAAAACGCCGCGTGCGACTCCATGGAGCGGCTCACGTCGACCAGCACAAACAGCTGCGGCGGCCGGGTGCGCTTGCGCTGCCAGGCCGGCGCCAGCGGCAAGCCGCCATGGGCCACGCTGCGGCGCAAGGTTTGGCGCAGGTCCAGCCGCCGGCCTTGCGGGTGGGTTTGCCAGCGGCGAGTGGCTTGGGGCTGGAGCTGCTGGTGAATTTGCCTGGCCAGCTGCGCCAGCGCATGGAGCTCTTGCGGCATCCACATTTGGCCGCTGCGCTCGTGCAGCGCGTCGGGCACGCTGAGGCTGGCTCCGCCTTGGGCGCGCTGCAGGGTGTTGGAATCTGAATCACTGTGGCCTGCTTGGTCGGCCGAGGCTGGGCTGGCGCGGTTGGCCTTGGCGCCGGGCGCGTTGTCTGCGCCCATGGCCTCGTGCATTTGGCTGACTTGGCTGCGCAGATCGCGCTTGGGCCGGGTCTGCCCGCTGACCTTGACCGTACCCTTGATGCGGTGTGGCAGCCAGTACTGCTCAAACACCGCCGGCCACTGCCGCCAGTCGCGGGCGTTGCTGCAGGCAATGGCGCGCCAGGCGGCGTCGAGCGTGTTCAGCTTCAAGCTGCCCAAGGCCAGTGCGGCTT
>CANHKH010000161.1 GCA_947460165.1 Comamonadaceae bacterium | reverse complement strand
TCAGTGGTGGCGCCTATCAGCACCACCAAGCCAGACTCGACAAAAGGCAGCAAGCCGTCTTGCTGGCTTTTGTTAAAGCGGTGGATCTCGTCCACAAACAAAATGGTTTTGGCGCCGCGCGCCAAGTTTTGCTCGGCCTGCTCCATGGCCGCGCGTATGTCTTTGACGCCCGAAAACACCGCCGACAAGGCAATGAATTCAAAGTCAAAGGCCTTGGCCGTCAGCCGCGCCAGCGTGGTTTTGCCCACGCCGGGCGGCCCCCACAAGACCATGGAATGCGGCTTGCCGGACTCAAAAGCCAGTCGCAGCGGCTTGCCCGGACCCAAGAGGTGAGACTGGCCCACGACCTGGTCCAGCGTAGCCGGTCGCAGGGCCTCGGCCAGGGGCGGCGTGGGGGCTTGGTTGAACAGGTCGGCCATGGGCAAGGCTCAGGGCACCAAGGCTTTAAGGCCTGAGCACATCGGCACCGACGGGGGGCTTGAAGTCAAAGCTGCCCGCAGGCAAAGCAGGGTTGGCCTCGAACTGGGCAAAACGCATGACCGAGCGCTGGCCAAAGCTGTCTAGCATGTCCAGGCTGACCAGCTCTGGGCCTTTGGCAGCTGTACGCAAACCGACTTTGATGCTTTGAATCTGACCACCAGGCGTGCGTGGCTCGGCCAGCACCCACTGCAGGCCCTCAGAGGCTGGCTGGGCACTGAGCTTGAAGTCGGCCTGCAGGCCGCGCAAGTCGGTGGCCGCTGCGATCACGGCCGCAGGCGTGCCCTGCAGCACCTGGGCCAGCGGGCGGGCCGTGACTTGGTTCAAGTCCACATCGTGCAGCCACAGGGTCTGGCCATCGGCCACCAGGGTTTGCTGGAAGGGCTTGGCGTAGTTGAAGCGAAAGCGGTTGGGCCGGGCAAACTCGAAGGTGCCGCTGGAGGTTTTGGCACGCGGGACCTGCCCGTCTTTGGACGGGGCGGTGACGGTTTGGCTGAACTGGGCGCGGCCGCTTTGCACGCTGCGGATGAAGTCCCCCAGCAGCTGCAAGCCGTCTTGGGCCTGCGCCAGCGAAGCGGCCAGGGTCAACACGCCGGCTGTGGCCAAGCGCCTGAACATCAAGGACATAAGGAAACTCCAACAGGGGTGGGGGCAGCGGCCATGGCCGGTCATTCGGCGCGCGCAGGAACCAAAATGTCGCGCTGGCCCGCGCCCGACATGGCGCTGACCATGCCCGCATTTTCCATGTCTTCGAGCAGCCGGGCGGCGCGGTTGTAACCAATCTTGAGGTGGCGCTGCACCAAGGAGATGGAGGCCTTGCGGTGCTTGAGCACCACCTCCACGGCCTGGTCGTACATGGGGTCTTTTTCGCCGCCGCCCTCGCCAGCCAAACCGCCCAGGCCGTCTTCACCATCGACCACGCCGCCTTCGAGCACGCCTTCAATGTAGTTGGGCTCGCCGCCTTGCGCTTTGAGGAAAGCCACCACGCGGTGCACCTCTTCGTCGCTCACAAAAGCGCCGTGCACCCGAATGGGCAGGCCAGTGCCGCTGGGCATGTAGAGCATGTCACCCATGCCCAGCAAGGCCTCGGCGCCCATTTGGTCCAAAATGGTGCGGCTGTCGATCTTGCTGGAGACCTGGAAGGACAGGCGGGTCGGGATATTGGCCTTGATGAGGCCGGTGATCACGTCCACGCTGGGCCGCTGGGTGGCCAAAATCAGGTGGATGCCAGCGGCGCGGGCTTTTTGCGCCAAGCGGGCAATGAGTTCTTCGATTTTTTTGCCCACCACCATCATCAAGTCGGCCAGCTCGTCGATGACCACCACAATGAAAGGCAGGCGCTCCAGCGGCTCGGGCTGATCGGGCGTGAGGCTGAAGGGGTTGTAAATGAACTCGCCGCGCGCCCTGGCTTCATCGATTTTGGCGTTGTAGCCGGCCAGGTTGCGCACGCCCAGTTTGCTCATGAGCTTGTAGCGCTTTTCCATCTCGGCCACGCACCAGTTCAGGCCGTGGGCGGCCTGTTTCATGTCGGTGACCACAGGCGCCAGCAGGTGCGGGATGCCCTCGTAAACGCTCATCTCCAGCATCTTGGGGTCGATCAGCAACAGCCTCACGTCTTTGGCATCGGCCTTGTACAAGAGGCTCAGGATCATGGCGTTGATGCCCACCGACTTGCCCGAGCCGGTGGTGCCGGCCACCAGGCAGTGCGGCATTTTGGCCAGGTCTGCCACCACGGCCGTGCCGCCTATGTCTTTGCCCAAACCGATGGTGAGCATGGACTTGGCTTCGTTGTAGGTTTGCGAGCCCAAAATCTCTGAGAGTTTGATGGACTGGCGCTTGGCGTTGGGCAACTCCAGCGCCATGTAGTTTTTACCGGGGATGGTCTCAATCACGCGAATGGACACCAGGCTGAGCGCTCGCGCCAGGTCTTTGGCCAGGTTCACCACCTGCGAGCCCTTGACGCCAGTGGCCGGCTCGATTTCATAGCGGGTGATCACGGGACCCGGGGCGGCCGCCACCACGCGCACCTCGACGCCAAAGTCCTTGAGTTTTTTCTCGATCAGCCGCGAGGTCATCTCCAGGGTCTCGGGCGCCACACCTTCTTGGCGCGACATGGCGCCATCGAGCAAATCGACCTGCGGCAAATGAGAGTCTGGCAGCTCGTTGAACAGCGGCTTTTGGCGCTCCTTGACCACCCGCGTGCTTTGGGGCACCTCGATGGGCGCAGGTTCGATGAACACGGGCACAGGGTGATGTCCATCGAGCTCCTCGCGCTCTTCGAGCAAGACCTCTTCTCGCTCGCGCACGGCAGCGCGGCCCACCTCCAGGTCAATGGCCCGCTCGCGTTTTTCTCGGCGCGACTCCAACAAGCCGTCTATCCAGGCCCCCAGCTTTTGTGCGGTTTGACTCCAAGAAAAACCAAACACCAAAGACACGCTGAGCACGACCAGGGCAATCCAGACCAAGCCCGAACCTGCAAAACCCAGCCATTTCATGCTGGTGGGGCCGGTCAAAAAACCCAGCACCCCTCCGGCATGACCCGGCAAGCTGGCTTCAAAACGGTACAAGCGCGTCCACTCCAGCGCCGTGCTGGAGGCCAGCAAGATCAGCAGGCCGCCCCAGAAGCGCAGGCGCAGCCCTCTGGCGGCAGCGGCCTGGCTTTGGCCATGAAGCCAGCGCCGCAGCGAGTGGGCCCAGCGCCAAGCGCCCAGCAGCGGCAACCACCACACCGAGTAGCCCATCAAAAAATAACTGACGTCGGCCAGCCATGCGCCCAGACGGCCGGCCAGGTTGTGCGGGCCGGTGAGCGCAGCCGCCTTGCCGGTGGTGGACCAGGCGGCATCGGCCGGCGTAAAGCTGAGCAAGGCGATGACCCAGAACAGCAAGGCCACGGCGGCCAGCACCAGGCTGAGCTCGTGGGCAAATCGGGGCAAGCCGGTGGGGGCCTCGGTGTTCACCGAGCCCCGGGTCATGGTGTCAAGTGAGTAAGTCATGGATCAACTGGCAAGCTTACCGCAGATGAACCCCACTCCCATCATCACACCGCCATCTGCGGACCCTTGACGGGCACGGCGTGCCGCCCGTTCTTACAATGGAGCCACCACAAAAGTCCTTGCCCTGAAGTCACCGCCCTGTCCTGAACGGGCACAGACCTTCTCATCCCCCTTTTTTTACGCACATGAAGCACTCCAAGGTCCTGATTTTGGGCTCCGGCCCTGCCGGCTATACCGCCGCGGTTTACGCAGCCCGCGCCAACCTCCAACCCGTGCTGATCACCGGCATCGCTCAGGGTGGCCAGCTGATGACCACCACCGAGGTGGACAACTGGCCGGCCGACGTCGACGGCGTGCAAGGGCCTGAACTGATGCAGCGCTTTTTGGCCCATGCAGAGCGCTTTAACACCGAGATCGTGTTCGACCACATCCACACAGTTGACTTCAGCCAGCGCCCCTTCACCCTGACCGGCGACAGTGGCAGCTACACCTGTGATTCGCTCATCATTGCCACCGGCGCCTCGGCCAAGTATTTGGGCTTGCCCACGGAAAGCGCCTTCATGGGCCGGGGTGTTTCGGGCTGTGCCACCTGCGACGGTTTTTTCTACCGCGACCAAGACGTGTGCGTGGTCGGCGGGGGCAATACCGCCGTGGAAGAGGCGCTTTACCTGTCCAACATCGCCAGCAAGGTCTACCTCGTTCACCGCCGCGACAAGTTCAAGGCCGAAGCCATCCTCATTGACAAACTCATGGACAAGGTGGCAGCCGGCAAGATTGTGCTCAAGACCCACCAGACCTTGGACGAGGTGCTGGGCGACGCCTCGGGCGTGACCGGGGTGCGCCTCAAAGCCACCCAAGACGGGACCACGCAAGACCTCCAGCTCACCGGCTGCTTCATCGCCATTGGCCACCAGCCCAACACAGAGATATTCCAAGGTCAGCTGGACATGAAAGACGGCTACATCATCACCCGCAGCGGCCTGAGCGGCTTTGCCACCATGACCAGCGTGCCCGGCGTGTTTGCCGCCGGCGATGTGCAAGACCACATTTACCGCCAAGCCATCACCAGCGCCGGCACGGGCTGCATGGCGGCGCTGGACGCTCAGCGCTTCCTGGAGCAGCAAGCAGGCTGAGGCCGGTTTGCCATTTGCAGGTAGAATATTGGGTTTTGCTGGCGCTGCCCCCAGGGTTCACAGCGCACGCTGAAAAAACTTTGACCGCCGGTGAGCCGGAGCCGTACCCAGTCCTCCATCTGGGGCAGACGGCACAGCACAGGACATTGGCGAGGTGCGGCGAGCAGCTGCTAACTTTTATCTGGAGTGTCCTTATGGCACGAGTTTGTCAAGTCACGGGCAAAAAGCCCATGGTGGGAAACAATGTTTCTCACGCGAACAACAAAACCAAACGCAGGTTCATGCCGAACCTGCAATACCGTCGTTTCTGGGTCGAAAGCGAAAACCGTTGGATTCGCCTTCGCATCACCAATGCTGGTCTGCGTTTGATCGACAAAAACGGCATTGACGCCGTCCTCGTTGACCTGCGCGCACGCGGCGAAATTTAAGGAGCAGCACCATGGCAAAAGGCGGACGCGAAAAAATCAAGCTGCAGTCCTCAGCGGGCACAGGCCACTTTTACACGACGAGCAAGAACAAAAAGACAACCCCTGAAAAGATGTTGATCATGAAGTTCGACCCCAAGGCTCGCAAGCATGTGGAGTACAAGGAAGTCAAGCTGAAGTAATTCAGCTGGTCGCCTGGAACAACCCCGCCCTCGAAAGTCGGCGGGGTTTTTCATGGCCGTGACAACAACCGGGTGAGGCCCCCCCAGCTTTTTCTGGCAGACCACGCCCCATTGAAAAAGCCACCCGAAGGTGGCTTTTTCAATGGGGCGAACAGACAGCCGCTCAGACCTGGGCAGCTTTGAGCTTGAGTGAAAACTGCTGCAAGGCGGCAACTCCGCTGGCCTCGGCGCGTTGGCACCAGCACTGCAGGTCGGCGGCCAA
This sequence comes from Comamonadaceae bacterium, assembly GCA_947460165.1. Classification (GTDB taxonomy): domain Bacteria; phylum Pseudomonadota; class Gammaproteobacteria; order Burkholderiales; family Burkholderiaceae_C; genus Polaromonas. Next base: position 2,022 of record CANHKH010000161.1, on the reverse strand, counting down.
TTGCTCGCGGGAAGACGAGGTGCTCATCCACAACTGGCGCAACTCTTCGCGCATGGTCACCATTTTGTCGAGCACAGGATGCTCGGCACGGGCCTGGGCAATCACAGGCAGGGCTGACGCAGGCACTTTGTCAACGTCACGGTGCAGCCAGCGGCTGGCCACCTTCATGACAGAAACATCGGCGTGTTTGGCCTTGAGCGAGGCCATTTCAGCCTTGGCCGTGCGGCGCAACTCGCGGGCGAAGCCGGCCATCACCTCATAGCGGTGGGCAATGACGGCTTCCAGGGTTTTTTCGTCAGCCACAGGCTGCACAGTGCCGAGTTGCAGTTTAGGCGGCACTTTCTTGACGCTGGCCAAGCCCATGCTTTTGAGGATGGTGATGTACATCCAGCCAATGTCAAACTCGTACGGCTTGATAGACAGCTTGGCCGAGGTCGGGTAAGTGTGGTGGTTGTTGTGCAACTCTTCGCCGGCGATGATGATGCCCCATGGCGACAAATTGGTGCTGGCATCGGTCGCCTCAAAGTTACGGTAACCCCAATAATGGCCTGCGCCGTTGATGATGCCCGCAGCCATGATGGGGGTCCACGCCATTTGCAAGGCCCACACCGCCAGACCGGCCATGCCAAACAAGGCCAGGTCGATGATCATCATCAAACCCACGCCTTGCCATGAAAACCGGGTGTAGAGGTTGCGCTCAATCCAGTCGTCGGGCGTGCCATGGCCGTAACGGGCCAAGGTTTCTTTGTTTTTGCTCTCAGCGCGGTACAACTCAGCACCCCGGGTGAGCACGGTTTTGATGCCATGCACATGGGGGCTGTGCGGGTCTTCAGCCTGCTCGCATTTGGCGTGGTGTTTGCGGTGAATCGCAGCCCACTCTTTGGTCACCTGGCCGGTGGTCAACCACAGCCACAGGCGGAAAAAGTGAGACGCGATGGGGTGCAAATCCAAGGCACGGTGGGCCTGGTGCCGGTGCAAATACACGGTCACACTGATCATGGTGATGTGCGTCATCGCCAGCGCAAACAACACAATTTGCCACCAGGCAATGTCCCAGAGGCCGTGGGCCAGCCACTCCAGTGCGGCGTCAAAGAAAATCATCTATGGATCCTTACAACCCCAATGAAGCACCGACGCACCACAATCTTGAGATTAAGTCCATTGTAGGCGGCAGAGCTCAAAAGACCAAGCCAGATCAGGCTGATCAAGGGCTTTTTAGCCCTGAAGCGCTGAATTTTCATCATCTGTCGGCAAAAAACGTGATTTTCTTGATATGCCAACTCAGGCACGCTGCCAGACAGCCGCAAAAAAGCCGTCGGTGGCATGCCGGTGCGGCCACAGTCTCAGGAAATCACCGGCACACAAAAACTCGGCCTGGGCCACGCCAAGCTGGGCCAACAGCTGCGCAGCAGGCAAGGGCTTGAAGTCGGGCTGCACCGCCTGAAAAGCCTGTGCCACCGCCTCGTTTTCAGCCTGCAACAGGCTGCAGGTGGCGTACACCAGCCGGCCGCCAGGCTTGAGCAAACGGGCGGCGCTCTGAAGAATGGCCAATTGCTTGACGGCCATCTCTTCAATGGCCTTGGGGTTTTGCCGCCACTTGAGGTCGGGGTTGCGGCGCAAGGTGCCCAAGCCCGAGCAGGGCGCGTCCACCAGCACCCGGTCAATTTTGCCGGCCAGGCGCTTGATGCGGTCATCCCGCTCATGGGCAATGGCCACCGGGTGCACATTGGACAAGCCGCTGCGCGCCAGCCGGGGCTTGAGCGCGTCCAGCCGGTGGGCCGACACGTCAAAGGCGTACAGCCTGCCTGTGCTGCGCATGGAGGCACCCACGGCCAAGGTCTTGCCGCCGGCGCCAGCACAAAAATCCACCACCATCTCGCCGCGCTTGGCGTCCAGCAGCAAGGCCAGCAGCTGCGAGCCCTCGTCTTGCACCTCCATGTCGCCCTGGACAAACAGGTCCAGCTTGGTCAGCAGCGGCTTGTCTGCCAGCCGCAAACCCCAGGGGGAATACGGGGTGGGTTC